>JAVCCG010000149.1 GCA_030765605.1 Candidatus Alcyoniella australis | reverse complement strand
TACTTGCTCTTGGGCGTGCCCGCGGCCGCAAAAACAGCATCGCCGGAGTTGCCGCTGCCGGCAGTGACCGTGCCGTTGACCCCGGCTACGGAGCCCGGGGAGACCACGGCCACGATGCGCTCGGCCCCAAGCTGGATCGCGTCCTCGATCTTGTCCGTGAGCTGCCCCTCGCCGAGACTTCCGCGCACGTTCGAGTGCGGCCCGAAGTAATACAGCAGCGAGGTCTCGCCCGATTCGCAGGGCCCGACGGCCAGCAGCGAGCCGGTAACGTCGGTAATCTGGCCGGTGAGATCTCCGGCCGTCTTGTGTTCCTCAACTCCACCCCAGACCATTGGGCCTCCTCGTTCTGGCTAGAACTTGCTCGCAGGCAGCTTGCGCGCCCTGGACAGGTCGCGCTTGAACGCCTCCGGCGTCATCGTCGTCTTGTCGTCCCACTTGTAGTGGGCCCACAGCCCGGCCAGCTCCCAATCCGGGACCTTGTGCTCCTTGGCCAGGTCGCGGATCGTTCGGGCCTGTTTATCGGGCTGCTTGGGCTTGTCGTCGGCCATCTCATGCTCCCTGCGGCGCCAGCGTGGCGTCGATGCGCACTGCGGTTGAGGCATCGACCAGCGGCGCGGTTTCCGTGACGTAGATCCCGCCGGCGAAGGTCAAGGTCAGCTCGGCGCGCGTCTCGTCGAGCACAAAGCCCTCGTCCTCGCTCCACTTGGCGCGGCCCGGGCTCAGTGCGATGTAGTGACCGTCCGCATCGATGAATCCGCGCGGAAGCCCGGCGAGCAACTGCTCGGCGCGCCCGTCGCACAGCGTCTCGTTTTTGTCGATCAGCGCCACGCCGAGCTGGATCGTGCGCCGGTAGCGGCGGCGCAGCTTGGTCACGGTGCGCGTTGCAGGATCCGCGGTTGTCGACACCAGGCTGCCGTCGAACTCTGACTCGTCGGAGGTGATGTGCAGCACCGCGTAGGGCTTGGCGCGCATCTGCCCGGCCTGGCCCGCATTCATGCACACATTGCGATCAACAATTCCCTGGGCCACCAGCGCCTGCTTGATCCGGGCCTTGCACGCGGTCAGCATCAGAACTTCCCCAGCAGCTCGTCGGAGAACGTCCGCTCGCGTGTGCGCACGCTGACTCCGACCTCGGGCTGCGTCGGCTCATCGCCCATCGGCAGATCGAGTTTTCCCTCGCCGATTTTCTCCAGCACTTTGAGCGAGCCCTCATAGCGTCGAACGATCACCGCGTCGGAAGTGTTGTCGCGGAAGCCCCGGCGGCTGGCCAGGTGGTAGATGGCGATGTTTACGGCAAGGTTGCGGACGCCCTTGGGGCAAGGTTCCAGCGGCACGGGATAGCGCTTCTGCAAATAGAAATCGATCTCCTCGTCCGCCTTGTTCAGCGCCGCCTCAATGCGGCCCTCGTCCGCCACCCCGTCGCCGTTATCGTCGGCGTACTCGATCAGCTTCTCCTCGGGAAGCTGATTGACCAGGTCGGCGTAGGAGGCGTAGGACATCGGCTACTTCTCGGAAATCTCTTGGTAGCCCTGGAACCACTCGTCGCGCTGCTTTGCGGAGACCGCGACGCCCAGGCGCTCCTCGAGCGCCTCGACCGTAGGCTTGCCGTCCTTAGTCGTCTGCCCGGTTTCGATCGCGTCTCGGATCGCTCGGGCAATGTCGGCCACGTCTGGCTCGGCGGCCTTGGCGGGCTGTTGGCGTTCGATGGCTCCCAGCTCGAGCAGGCGTGCGGCCACGGCCTCGGGCAGGTCCTCAACCGTGTCGCCGGGCCTGAAGGTCCGGCCGTTGTGCTTGAAGGGCCAGAGGGTCAGGTGCATCGTCAGCTCGCGGGAGCGATCGCGTCGGCGATCAGGTAGGCCGCGTTGGGCCCGAGGATCATCGGCCGGCGATAGTCCTGAACGCGCAGCACCTCGGTGGTGGAGTGCTCGTCGCGGTACTTGTCCGTGATCGGATGCCCCTGCTTGCGGAAGGTGTAGCCAAAGGCCGGAGTCTCCTGATCCTGCTCGGACTCGGGCGGCACGTAGGCCAGCATAGCGATGAGGCCCCAGATGTCGCTGAACACGCCGTCGGCCGAAGCCGTGATCGACTTGCCCACGACCACCTTCTCGACCTCGAACAGCTCGGCGAGCTGGGCCAGAGTGGCCGCGCCCTTCTGCGTCGGAGCGTTGGGATACAGCGCGGCCAGCACGGCCGGGTGCATCTTGAGCACGCTGTGGATTTTGGGGCCCAAGGCCAGAAGATTGGGGTCAACGCCGACCGCGCCGCGAACAGCCTCGCGCCCCGCCTCGATGTCAACGAAGGGGTCGCCGTCCACGTGGCCGGAGTTCCACTGATCGTTGCCGGTCAGGGCGACCTTGTTGCCGACGGGGTAGTTGGCCGCGTTCTGGCACATCGCGCCCACCGCGCGCTCGAGCTGCAGGGACATGGTCTTGAGCAGATTGTTCTGCCGCCTGGTCTGAAGCTGCAAAACCGGGTTGGCCTCGTCGTACTCCTCGTCGTCGATGCCGGACTCCAGCGCCTCGCGGTCGTAGCCCACGGTGGCGTAGTTGTTGCCGAACTCGATGCGAGCAGCCGGGCCGCGGAGAGGCTTGGCCGTGTTGTAGGCCATGAACGTCTCCTTGCCGAAGGTCGGCACGCGCATCAACGAGGCGCTCAGGGGGACCACGGGCAGGATCTGCGGCCAGAGGTGTGCCGGGTGCTTGTAGCCCTGGGCCAGCTTGCTCAGGACCGGATCGACGATCCGCAGTGATTCGAGTCTGTCGGGCATCTTTATCTCCTTCGCGTCCGCTGGTTACGCGACCAGCAGGACCTCGATCTTGGCGCCGTCGCCGCTGCCGGCCTCCAGCGCGATGGCGTTGATCTCCTGGGGCAGCGCGCCGCCGCTCAGCACGGTCTCCGGAGTCGTGGTCGCAGTGGTCGTCGCGGTGATCCCCGGCGTGTCGGACGAGGCGGTGATGATCGCCCCGTTGGCCGCAGTCGAGGTGACCGGCGTCTCACCGGCATCCACACCGGCGGTGATCGTCGGCGCAGCGTCCAGCGCGGCCTCGGTCGCGGCCTCGATCTCGG
>JAVCCG010000148.1 GCA_030765605.1 Candidatus Alcyoniella australis | reverse complement strand
GTCGGCTGTCGGCCAGCGCTCCCTGGCGCGCTTTGCCCGGCAGATCCGCACTCAACATTCCGAGCAGAGTCGGGCCGTAGACCAGCGCGCACAGCAGCAGCAAACATCCGGCGGCCGTGAGCACGATTCGCGCCATGCGCGCCTCGCGTCCCAGCCCGCGGCCGCTCATCAATTGATGTTCATCGGCCGCCCCTGGCGCTGAGCAACTCCTGCGCCGCGGCCCGCGAACTATCGTGGATCGGCTCGCCGCCGATCAGTCGCGCGATCTCCTCGATCCGTTGCGATGGGTCCAGGCGACTGAGCAGTGTCGTTGTGCGACCCTGGTGCACGCGCTTGCGCACGGCAAAGTGCGTTTGGCCATAGCTGGCGATCTGCGGCAAATGGGTAATCACGATCACCTGGTGATCGACCGCCACCTGCGCCAGTTTGGCCCCGACCACCGCTGCGGTCTGGCCGCCGATGCCGCTGTCCACCTCGTCAAAGATCATGGTGTCGACCGGCTCGGCGCGCTGCAGAATCCGCTTGAGCCCGAGCATGATCCGCGACAGCTCGCCGCCGCTGGCAATGCGCGCCAGAGGGCGCGGCTCCTCGCCGGGGTTGGGCGAAATGTTGAACGCCACCTGGTCCGCGCCGCTCGCGTCGACGCTTACGTCCCCGAGGTCGCCCGGGCCTCCCGCTCCGCCGGGCCGCTGCTCCACTTGGACCACGAAGCGCGACTTGGGCATCGAAAGCTGGGCCAGCTCGGCCTCGACCAGCTTGCCCAGCTTGGCAGCCGCCTGCCTGCGCGCCGCGCTGAGCTCGTCGGCCGCTTGGCGCAGCCGCCCGTGAGCCTGTTCCAGCTCGTGGCGCATTTTTGTCAGGCGCGAGTCGAGGTTCACAACCGACTCCAGCTCGTCGCGCGAGCGCCCGAGCAGTTCGATCAGCCCCGGCACGTCGGTGCGGTGCTTGCGCTTAAGCGCGCTGAGCGCCTCGAGACGCGCCTCGACCAACTCCAGCTGATCGGGATCTTGCGACAGGCCCGAGCCGTAATCACCCACCGCGCGCGCGGCCTCCTCCACCTGCAGCAGGGCGTCGTGGAGCTGCCCGGCGAGCTGTTCGGCCCGAGGATCGAGTCGCGCCGCCTCGTCCAACGCCTTGGCGGCCCGCGCCAACGCGTCCTGCGCGCCCCCCTGGTCGCCGACCAGTTCGGCTTGAGCCTGATCCGCGGCCTGGATCAGCCGTACGGCGTTTGCCAACACCTTGCGCTGGACGTCGAGCTGTTGCTCCTCGTCAACGGATAGGTTCGCCGCCTCGAGCTCGGTTACCAGAAACCGCAGATAGTCCTCGCGCGCGCCGGCCTCTGTCGCGCGACGCGTAAGCTCGTCAAGCTGCGAACGCAGCTGTCGTACCTGGGCGAACTCGCGGGCCGTCAGCTTGAGTTTGGGACCCAGGCCGCCGTACTCGTCGAGCAACCCCAGGTGCCGCGATTCGTCGAGCAGGGTCTGGTGCTCGTGCTGACCGTAGATCGCCGCCATTCGGCTGCCCAGCTGTCGCAGCAGCGACAGCGGAACCGCACGGCCGTTGACCACTGCCTTGCTGCGGCCGTTGGAGCTCAGGTGTCTGCGGATCAGCAGCGGCCCATCGAGCTCGATCCCCGCCGTTTCGAGCAGCTCGGAGAGCCCGTCGAGAACCGGGCCGTCGATCTCGGCCTCGACCACCGCCTCGTCCGCGCCGGTGCGGATCAGGTCGCTGGAGCTGCGCGCGCCCAGCAGCAGGTTCAGCGAGCCGATGATGATCGACTTGCCCGCGCCGGTCTCGCCGGTGAGCACGGTCAGTCCCGGGCCCAGATCGAACTCGAGTCGTTCGATGATCGCCACGTTCTGGATCACCAGCGAGCGGATCATTGCGCGCCTACCGCTCTCCCCAGTGCAGCTTGCTGCGCATGATGTCGAAAGTGCTCTTGCTCGGGGATTGGATGATCGGCACCTCGTAGCGACCGCGACGGATGTGGATTCGATCTCCCGGATCGACGCTCCAACCCTCCTGGCCGTCGAAGGTGATGTAGGCATCGGCCCGCTCGGTAATCAGGTCGACCCTGATCTGCGCAGTATCCGAGAGCACTACCGGGCGCAGATTGAGCGTATGCGGACAAATCGGCGCGATCAGAATCGAGCGCACGCCGGTGTGCACGATCGGACCGCCGGCGCTCATCGCGTAGGCGGTCGAGCCGGTGGGAGTCGCGGCGACCATACCGTCGGCCTTGATCAGCGCCAGCTTGCCGCCGTCGAGCGATACGTCGAGGTCCAGCATGCGGGCGATCGCGCTTTTATTGATCACCACGTCGTTGAGCACGTGCCGCGTGCGACGGCGCCCTTTGGCTTTGGAAATATGCGTGGCCTGCAGCGTCATCCGGTTCTCGACGCGCAGTCGGCCTTGCAGCGCCTGCTCCACCGCCGGGTACATCTCCTCGAGGGTGATCTCGGTCAGAAAGCCCAGGTGCCCCATGTTCACGCCCATCACCGGGACCTGGCGTCCGGACAGAGCGCGTACCGCGGCGATCATCGTGCCGTCGCCGCCGAGCACGATCAGCAGCTTGGAGCGGTTGAAAATCCGCCCCTTGACGCACTGTCGAGTGCTAGGCGCGCAACAGGCGCTGTCGGGCTCGAGAAACACCTGCACGTCGCGGGCGTTGAGCCAACGTACCAGATCGCAGGCCACGTCAGCGGCCGCCGGATCTTTGCGCTTTACGAAAATTCCAACTTCGTCAATCATCATCAGATCTTTACCACAGGCTGCGCAGGGCGATCAATTATCAACCTCGTCCGCGAGTGGCGGCTGGTGCAAATCGAACAGCGCCAGGCTCTCTCCGGCCCAACGCGAGACGCCCGCCGCCGAGAGCCGCGCGTAGAGCGTGCGCACCAGCTGTTGCGTAAAGCCCGTGGGGTCGCGCTTTTCCGCGTATGTCGAAAGCACCCACAGCCGCTCGTAGTCGCGCGGCAGGGTCTTGAGCATGCTTGCCGTAGCCCCGTACGACATTATATCGCCCTGAATCAGCATTGCCCGGCGTTGGTCGAGATCGCCCGACGCGCGTAGGCGCGCCGCGCGCAACGCAACCGCCAGATTCGCGTTCTGGTCGGCCTCAAGCATCATTCCCGCGCGCGCGCGATCGCGTCCGGCGTTAAAGTTGAGCATCTGTTGCACCGTGGGCACGATGAACACGCCGGGCAGCTCGCGCTGCATGTAGTAGCAGGTGCACTGCTGCGAAATCCAGTGATAGAACAGCAGCGCGTCGGAGTTGCGGGCGTGCTGCGCCAGGTAGCGCCCGATCTCGCGGTAGTGCTCCTGGTTATAAAGCGGCCGACTGTAGTAACGCGTCAGCGACCGAGCGCCAAGCAGCGCAACGATCAGCACCAGCACCACGGCCAACGAGCGGCGCCAACGGCCGATGTTGTACAGCCCCGCGCCGAGCACGATCAGCAGCAGCGGCAGGCTGGGCATCACATACTTGGGCTGGTAGAGCCGGGTGCGCGAGCAGACGAACAGGCTGAAGCCCGTGGAGACGAACAGCAGCGCATAGAGCACCAGCCTGCGTTTGCGTTCGCCGTAGCGCGAGATCAGTCCGGCGATCAGCAGTAGGGCGAACGGTGCGAGCATCAACGCGATCAGCCAGCCGCGATCGATCAGCCCTAAAAATTGCAGCACCTCGGTGTTGGCGTCGCCACGCGGCATGCCGTAAATCCCGGTGGAGAAGCTGAACGCCAGGGCCGTGTGAAACAGCGCCCTACTCAGCGGGTAATGATAGTTGCTCACCGTGCGGGTCATCATCAGCAGCATGATCGGCACCCAGGGCAGAAACAGCGCCAGGGCGATGCACGGCGCCATCAGCGGCCGCGACCAGGACGCGGGCCAACGCACCACTCCCAGCAGCACAGGGAGCAGCAGCAGCAGCAGCAGCCCGGGCCAGACCTTCCACCCCAAAATGAACAGCAGGTAGGGGACCGCGGCAGCGAAAAGTCCGACCAGCATCACCAGCAGCGGCCCGACCAGCCCCTGCCAACGTTCCTCGCGCCGAACCAATACCTGGACCAGCGCCACCAGGCCCAGAGCGCCGATGATCCCCAGCGAGAAATAGTTGGTGTAGAGCATCAGCGCGCCGACCAGCCCGGCGGCCAGGGCGTAGCCCTTGCGCTCGCGCTCCATGGCCAGCAGCACCAGGTAGACCATCGCCATCCCGAGCATGGTCAGCAGGGTCGGGTAGCGGATCTGCTGACTTTGCACCACGTGCAGCGGGCTGATCGCCAGCAGCAGCGCGGCCCACAGTCCCACGCTGCGATTGATCAGCCGCGAGCCCACCAGGTAGATCAGCGGAATCGTGGCCGTGCCCAGCAGCACCGGCAGCAGGCGGATGAACGCCTCATCGTTCGAGATGCGCTGCCACAGCGCAATTATGTAGTAATGCGCCGGCGGATGGACGTCGGTGTAGAGAATGATCCGCAGGATGCGACCCGGATCCATGGCAGTGACCGCCAGGGTCAGACACTCGTCGGACCAGAAGCTCAGGCGCGTGAGCTGGTAGAGGCGCAAAGCCAAGCCCAGAGCCGCGATCAACGCCAGCAGGATCTGCGCCCGGCGCCGCTTCGCGCCCGCGTCGGGCTGCGCGTCGGAAAGCGGAGCGGACACTATCGCCGTTCCTCGCCTGACACCTGTAGCTCGCTCCCGATTTTCATCGGTGCAAGGATGGCACAGACTCCCCGCGTGTCAAGATCGGCGATACAGGCTTGTTCAGACGCGCGGGTTTGGGCTAGGATTGGAACTACCAAGCAACAGAGCCAAATAAACTGCATTGCCGATCAGGGAATATTATTAATCTGGAGGTCGCAGATGAGTGAACCGCAAGATCCCGGAACAGAACAACCCACGTTCGCAGCGCCGCCCCCTCCCCCGCCTCCGCCGCCTCCGCCTCCACCGCTGCCGCCGCAGGCGATGGCCATGGCTGACGGACCCAAGACTCCGGGCGTGTCGATCGCCGCATTGATCTTGGGCATCCTGTTCTGCGGCGGCTGCCTGACCGGCATTCCGGCGCTGGTCCTGGGGATCATCGGCCTGAAAAAGGCCAATGCCGATCCGCAGAACGTCGGAGGCAAAGGCCTGGCCATCGCCGGCATCATCCTGGGCAGCCTGGGAATCCTGCTCTCGATCGTCGGCGGCATCGTGCAGGTAATGATGGGCGGCATGAACTACGGCTTCTAGCAAAACGAACAATCGAGCGACGCGGCCGTCCGGCAACGGGCGGCCGTTTTATTTACTCCCTTATCCCTACGGTGTATACCTTCTCCATCATTGCCTAACTCGGAGTGAATCATGACCGCATCTCAAGGCAATTTGCCGCAGGAATCCAATCCCACCCCGGCATCGCCAACGGCGCTACAAACGCCGGGCGTGAGCATCGCCGCACTGGTATTGGGCATACTCTCGCTCCTGTTCTGCTGCCTGTCCGGCATTCCGGCGCTGGTCCTGGGCATCATCGGCCTGAAAAAAGCCAATGCCGACCCCGACAACATCGGTGGCAAAGGCCTGGCCATCGCCGGCATCGTCCTGGGGTCAATAGCCAGCGTGATGACGATCTTCATCGCGATGCTGGCACTGATCGCCGTTCCCAACTTTATGACTCTTGAAAGCAGGGCCTACGACGCTTCGGCTGTATCAGCGGGCCGCAACGCGCGCCTGGCCGAGGAAGTTTATTTCCAGAACTACGGCGAGGAAATGGGCGGAACGTACACCTGCGACATGGATAAGCTGCTGACCGTTGATCGCAACCTCTTAGACGATCCTGGCGTGCAGTGGGAATTCGGCGATTGCAACCAGCAGGGGTACACCTTCACCGTGTGGCATGAGAAGTCTGACGCCGAACCACACGTGATGACCGATTAGGCCGCTGCAATTCAACGTCCCGATGCTGTATCATCCGCAGGATGGAAGCGAACGAAACCGCCAACCCTGACGTTGTAGATCAGCGACCGTTGCGATCGATCGAGCGGCTGTGCAACATCGCACTGTTGCTCGGCCTGCTCTCGTTCCCGTTTTGCTGCCTGTTCATCAGCGGATTTCCCGCGGTGATAATCTCCGGCTTGGCCCTGGAACGGCTGCGCGAGACGCCCGACGTTCCGCGTGCCTATCGCCGTCGCGCCTGGACCGGGATGATCCTGGGCTGCCTGGGGATCGTGGTCGGCCTGGGGCTGTTCATCTACTACTACATTAATCGCGGTCCGATCCTCAACTGATCTGCATTGCTCGTCCGCTGCGAGTGCAATACTATTTACATCAGCCCAGCCTAATTCAGCGCAATGGGAAAGACGATGCAGGACACCTCTGAGCAGCAAGCGCAGCAGACCACGCCCACGGTTCCCGCGCCGTGCTACGACCTTTATCAGGCATACCCCGCGCCGCAGGTTCCCCCCACTCATCCGTTGGCGCTGGCGGCCCTGATCTGTTCGTTGGTCGGCCTGTGCTTCTGGCCGGCGGAAATCGCGGCGATCATCTGCGGCGCCATCGGCCTGAACAAGATCCGGCAATGGGGCGGTCGCTACGGCGGCCACGGTATGGCCCTGGCCGGTATGATCATAGGCATCGCCTATATGGCGATCATGGTTTTGGCTTTCCTGGCCTACATGGTGTTCCTCTTCGCGGCAATAATCATCACCATGGCCGCGTCCGCGGGAGCCGGAGGCTGATCTGACTACCACGCGCTGCCCACACTGTGGATTGTTGGCCGACGCCGAACTGTTCAACGGCGTCGGGTCAATGCGTTGCGCCTGCGGCAATAAGATCCTCGCTGTTGGCGAACAACCCGCACAGCAGCCCTACGCGTTTGGGCAGTTGCTCACGCCGCTGCCCTCCAGCGCGTTGCGGCGTACGCACCCGATGGCGATCGCCGCGCTGGCGTTGGGCCTGTGCGGCATCATGTTGTCAATATTTTGCGTCGGGCTGCCGCTCTCGGTCCTGGCCTTGGCTGCGGGCGTGATCGCGTTGAGTGCCATCGCCGGCAATCCCCAGAACTTCGAGGGCCTGCCCCTGGCCTGGATCGGCATTGCCGGCGGCGCGCTGGGCCTGCTGGTGAGTGTGGGTTGGCTGATCTACATCTTCGTGCTCATCGGCAGTTCAGAAGGCTACGCGTTCTGAGGCGCGACAGTGTGTTGACCGCGCTGCTGGCCTTGCCGGTATTGCTCGCCGGGCTGGCCGTTCTGTTCTGGACGACCGATGGCCCGCAGGCGCGTAGCGCCGAGTCGCACCTGGCAACCACGCCCGTGCCCAAGCTAATCGTCGACCTGCACTGCGACACGCTTAATAAGCTGCGTCTAAACGGCGGCGAACTGGCCGCCAATCCCCGGCTGCAGGTCGACCTCGAACGCCTGGCGGCCGCCGGACTCAACGGCCAGGTGTTCATGAGCTGGTCGAGCACCCAGTCGATCCGCGGCGGCTTTTCGTGGAAGGTGATCCTGGCCCAACTCGATATCTTCGACGCCCAGAGCGCGGCAAGCAACGGCAGACTGCGGCTGGTGCGTAACGCGGTAGAGCTCGACAACACCCTACGTGAGGGCCGGATCGCGGCGTTCCTCGGTCTCGAGGGCGCTTACTGCCTTGAGGACGACCTGGGGCGGCTGGAACAACTCGCGCAACGCGGGGTGCGAATTGTCGGCCCGGTGTGGAACCACCACAACGATTTTTGCGATTCTGCGACCCAAAGCCCGCCGCGTTGGAATGGGCTCTCGCCCCTTGGCAACGAGCTGGTGGCGCGCTGCAACGAGCTGGGACTGCTGATCGACGCGGCCCACGCCGCGCCGCAGACCATCGCGGACATCCTCGAACAAAGCAGCGACCCGATCATCGACACCCACAGCGCCTGCCGCGCGCTGTGCGACCATCCGCGCAACTTAAGCGACGAGCAGATCCGCACGATCTGCGGCCGCGGCGGCGTGGTCGGCGTGCTGTTTCATTCGCCCCATCTTGTAAAAGGACGGCGCGCCACGCTCGAGGACGTGCTGGACCACATCGAACACGTGGTGCAGGTCGGCGGCGTGCAGTGTGCGGCCATCGGCTCGGACTTCGACGGCAACATCGTCGCGGCGAAGGGACTGGAGGACGTCTCGCGCCGGCCCGAGCTGTTGCGCGGCCTGCAAAATCGCGGCTACAGCGACGAGCAGCTGGCCTTGATCGCCGGGGGCAACTTCGCCCGCGTGTTCCGTCAGGTCTGCGACAAATAGCGGGTTAACGGGCCGGAGCGATCAGCGCGCCCGGCGATCCGCTCAGCGGTCGGCAGCGCATCCCCTTGGGACATATTTGATAAATCAAAATCAGCGGCCCGGGCGCCATGCGCTCGAACATGTCCTCGCGGCACGGACCGTAGAGCGTACGCATCGGGAACGGTCGACGCACGACCTGTTGTTGATCGGGCAGCGGCGGCATGCGTCCGGGCTTGTAAGGCGAGATGATCGTACGCGAGACGCTGATCGAGGGCAGCTCGCGGTAGAAGCGCACGATCTCGGGGAACTCGTCGGGCTGCGCCAGGTAGCGCTCGTACACATAGCTCGAGAGAAACACCGCGTCGATCCCCTGCTCTCGCACCTGCTCTACGTCGTAGGGGAACAGACCTTCGACAAAGCGCTCCACACGGTAGGTCGGCTCCTCGGCAATAATCCGCAGCTTGATTCGATCCTTGAGCGCCACAACCGCTTCACCGCCGCGGCTGGGCGGCATCTGGTTGGAGCGCGGCTGCGGCCCGTACTCCTCCATCAGGATCGCGTCGCCATCGTGCAGGTTGGCCGCGACCCAGTTCTGGGCAAAGACTCGGGTGTCGGTCTTGACCAGCAGCATGTCGTGGTAGATCGTCGCCGCCAACGTGCCGATCGATCCGGCGATCACCAGTCCGATCAGTAGAATCCGAGCGCTCGTGCGGCCCAACGCCGGGGCTCGATCGTACATCCCCTTGATCGCCAGGGCCGCGAACACGCACAGGCCGGGCAGGATCGGCATCAGGAAGCGGTCAAAGGTCATGCGCCACGAGCCCATCAGCGCGAAGTACCCAATGCAGAACAGCGCCGGGCCCAAAGCCGGTCCGCGCGGACGCAGCAGTGCGGCCAGCAGTCCCAGAGCGGCGAAAGCCGTGGCCGCGGGCCCGATCCCCTGGGGCAGCGACTGCAACGCGTAAGCCTGCCAGCCGCTGATCTCGCCCGAAATGCCGAAGTGCCCGCCGTGGGCGTGCAGCATCGAGTAGCTGAAGTCGGCGATGAACGCCGGGTAATCCAGCAGCACGTAGGGCGAGGTGGCGGCGAAGGCCAGGATGCACAGCGCGCCGCAGGCGACCAGCGCGGCCAGCCTGCGTGCCAATCCGACCTGTGTATAGCTCAGGGCGGCGGGGATCGCGGCAATCCCCACCAGCGCGGCGTTGTAGCGGGTCGAGGCGGCCAGCCCGGCGCAGATTCCGGCCAGCGCCAGGTCGCGGCGCAGGCGACCCTGGTGCCAGCGCACCACGAACAGCATGCACAGCGTGCACCACAGGCCCGAGGGCACGTCCGTGGTGCAGTAGTGGCTGTCGGCCACGTGATGGAAGCTCAGCGCCAGCAGCGCGATGGCGATGATCCCCGCAACGCGCCCGCCCAGGCGCTTGCCCAGCAGGTAAACCACGCCGAGGGTCGCCGTGCCCATCGCGGCCACGCAGCAGCGCGCGAGCACGATCACCGTGCTCGGGTCCTTGGCGTAGCGGTAGGCGAAATCGAAGCTGTCCGCGAACCAGCCCAGTGCGCGTCCCAGCGCATAGTACGCGCCGAAGACCGCGAACAGCATGTACATCAACAGCGTCGGGTAGCGAAAGAAGTGCGGGTTGAAATCGCCCGAGCCAAAGCCCAGGGCCGCGCTGAGCACCTTGCCCTCGTCGGGGTGCACTTGCAGCGGCAGGCCGAAGTCGATCCCCAAGAAGCGCAACGCGGCGCCAACCAGCAATAGGCCGACCAGCGCCAACTTCCACCAGCGTCCGGCTTGCGCGCCCCCGTCCTTGGTCATCGCCTCAACACCTCTTCGCAGATCTGCTGCCAGGCGCGGCCCATCAGCACGTCGCTGAACCGCTGCTTGACGTCGCTTTGCGCGCGCGCTCCAAGCTCGACGCACAGCCGATCGTCCTGGAGCAGCCGCTGGATACATTTGGCCATGGCGCGGGCGTCGCCCGCTTCGTAGAGCAGCGCGTTGGACTCGTGCTCGAGGTAATCAGTCAACCCCAGCACCCGCGGCGCAACCAGCGTCCGGCCACAGGCCATTACCAGCAGCGCCGAGAGCTGACCCTGGGACTGTCGGCGATCGGGCAACGGCAAAACCGAGAAGCGGCAGGAGCCGAGCAGCTCGACCAATTCCAAGGTCGGAATGTAGGACGCAAAGCGTGTGTTGGGCGGCAGCGGCCGTCCATCGCGTTCAGCGTCTGCCAGGGATTCACGGCCGACGATCAGCAGCTCGAAGGGCACTACCACCAACTCCAACGCCTCGAGCAGCAGCGGCCAGTCGCGAAAGCGCGGCCCTTGGTCGGCCTTGCCCAGCACCACAATCCGTTGCCCGGCCAACGCCCTGTCAAGTGGCGCGGTCGGCGGATAGGGACCGATGCCGATCGGCGCAAACCGCGCGCGCGCGGCCACTTCCGGACCCAGCCGCCGATAGTAGTCCAGCTGCCCCGAGCTGGGGGCCACGATGCACTGCACGGATTGCAGCGCCCAGCGCGCGAGCCTGCTCACGTTCGGACCCAGCCGACCGAGGTTTTCCACGTCGAACACGATCAGCGGCACGCCGCGCTCGCCCAACAGCCGCCGCAGCAGCGCCAGCGGCAATCCGCTCTGCGAGCTGTAGGCGATCAGCAGGTCGTAACGCGACGAGCGCAGCCAGGCGATCAGCGCCTGCAGCGGGTAGAACTTGAGCACCCGCTGCTCAAAGCGCGTCCACAACGGCAGCGCGAAGGTCGTCAGCACGTCGAGCTCGGGACGCGGCGCGAAGTGCTTGAAGAACGCGTAGTCCCCACCCAAGGCCTTGCTGCGCCGCCAGTTGGCCAGAAACAGGATCCGCATCTCGGGTCACCCGTCCGGCGAGCGCGCGGCAATCAGTCGATCGTTGACGCGACGCAGGATCGTGGCCAGCACAATGGGCAGAATCGCCACGTAGGCCTCGTCCACGATGTACTCGTGGAAGAACCAGTAGGGGAGCATGATCGTCAGATAGATCATCACTCCGCGCGCCGTGGCGATCATCCACGGATCGGCCTCGGAGCGGATGACCTTGAACAGGTCGCGGAAGCTCACCAGGAAAATCAGCGCGTAGAACACGATTCCGAGGATGCCGTTCTCGGCCATGATGCGGATGTAGGCGTTGTGAACCGCCACGTTCTGCGGCATTTCCAGGGCGCCGACCTCCCAACGCACCGACTCCCAGGGCACGACGAAGCGTTGCATGAAC
Organism: Candidatus Alcyoniella australis; assembly: GCA_030765605.1. Lineage (NCBI taxonomy): Bacteria > Candidatus Lernaellota > Candidatus Lernaellaia > Candidatus Lernaellales > Candidatus Alcyoniellaceae > Candidatus Alcyoniella > Candidatus Alcyoniella australis. Next base: position 25,868 of record JAVCCG010000148.1, on the reverse strand, counting down.
TCCCAGCTGCGGCCGTTGTACATCCCCGGACCGATGCCCAGCAGCGGGTTCTCGAGAAACGCCATGAAGCCGTTGTAGCCGAAGTAGATCCGGTCCTTATAGGTACCGCCGGTCTCGAAGCGCATCCGCGCCTCGACTGCATCGTTGATCTGTTCGGGAATCAGCAGCACCAACACGAAGGAGAACAGCAGACCTATGCTCAAGGTATAAAAGATCGCCTTATAGGCCAACTCTCGACGGCGCTCGGTAAGGAAGTAGATCAGGAACAGCAGGAAGACCATGCCGTAGGCCGCGCGGGTAAAGCTGACCAAAATCGCCAGCGCGTGTAGAGACAACACCAGCAGCCACATCCCGCGGCGCTGCATGGCCTGGCTGTAGAAGTAGCACAGCGCCAGGGCCATGGGCAGCATCACGAACATCGCGTATCGCGGACCGGACTCGAAGGTCCCCGAGGCGCGGAAAATCCCCTGTACGGCGTAGGCCTTGACCACGCCCATGCCGAACACGCCGAAGTAATACGATGGGAAAAATTTGACCGACACCAAGCTCTGCAATACTCCCAGCAGCGACTCGGCGATGCCCCAGGCCACGAGGATCTTCACCGCGGTGCGCAGTTTGGAGACATCGTCGATGCACATAATTGCGGCGAAGGCGAACATCAAGGCAAAGATGTACATCCGCAGATAGTGGTAGCCGATGTGCCACTGTCCGCTGTCTGCGATGCTGATCAGGGCCATGAACATGAAGCCCAGGTAGAGCCAGAAGATGCGCTCGTTGATTTTGCGGCGCTCGATCATGCTCGAGAACAGGTAGTAGAGAAAGGCCACCAGGCTCAGGAACGAGACGATCCGCACGCGGTCGCCCAGCAGTCGCATCCAGTGCAGCGGGATAAAGGCCAGCGCTCCGTAGACCACCCAGTACGGCCGCCGCAGCAGCAGCAGCATGCAGATCATGGCGGTGATCAGCCCGACGCCGAACATCACGTTGCGCAGCATCAGCCGGGCGACTACGTAGCCGACGATCAGCGCCACGATGATCTCGAACAACTGTTTGGGCAATGCGTCCTGGACCCAGCGCACCAGCGCCATCAGCGGGTCGAGCACCGCGCGGTCGATCGCTTCGGTCAGGCGCTTGGTCTTCATCGCCCTATTCTACCCACTCGCGGCGTGTTGCAACGCGCCACGAGCTGCAAACCATCGCGCCTGTCGGCCGGGGTCCGCAGAAAGGGATTGATGTTCAACCGCAGGGCCAGCAGGTTCAGCGGCACGCGCAGCAGCTCGCGACCCAGCATCCGCGCGCGATAGACACGATGCCAGCGCGCGGGGTGCAGCACCTCGATGCTCACACGCTGAAAACGCTCGCGCAGATCGTAGCGCAACTCGTCGTCGGTCCACTCGCGCACGTGGCGCAGATCGGCCGGTCCCGCGGCCTGACGGTTGGGAGTCGAAAGCAGCAGCGTGCCCGCGGGCGCGCAGACCCGTTGCAGTTCGTCGAGCAACGCCGCTCCGTCGGGCAGGTGCTCGAGCACATCGGCCGAAGTCAGCAGCCCGGCCGCGTTTGAGCGGATCGGCAGCCGCGCGGCGTCGGCACGGATGAAAGTCGCCCGCATCTCGCGCTGTGCCGCGATCTTGAGCCCGGCCTGGTCCACGTCCGCCGCCACCACGTTGTGTCCGGCCGCGGCGAGCATCGAGCTCAGTCGGCCATCGCCGCAACCCGCGTCCACGCACAGCGCGGGCGCAATTTGCTGCGCCCGACGCACGATCGCCTGATAGCGCGCAGCGAGAAAGGCGTTGTAGGTCCGTGGATCGTCGCCGGTCTCGCGCCAGTGGTAGGCGCCCTTGTGCTCGTAGACCGAGCCTTGCTCCTGCACTTCGTCGGGCCTGTGCACGATGCACGCGTAGCAGTGCATGCTGTCGCCCAGGCCCAGCGCTCCGCTGATCCGCGTCAGCGCCCTGAGCGCCCGCGGTCGTGCGCTCAGCCGCTGGAGCAGCCGCAGCAACGTCGAGGGTCGCCTACGGTCGCGCGCCGCCTCAAGGCTGCGCTCGATGGTGCGCGCGCTGAGGGTCTGATGCCAACGCGTGGGCTCGAACCCCGCGACCTCCAGTGTGCGGCGCAAGGTCTGGGGCGTGAAATGCACTACGTGTCGCGGCAGGTCCAGCGGATACCAGTGGGGTCCGAAGGCCCGGGCCAGCGGTCCGGCCGCGTTGGGCAGGGCCAGGTAGATCACGCCGTGGCGTTTAAGCAGACTGCGTGCGCGGCTGAGCACTGCCAACGGATCGGCCATGTGCTCCAGGCTATGGTGGAAAATCAGCAGGTCGAAACGTTGCTCAAGCCAGCTGTCGGGCAACGCAGCTTGCGGGTCAGCGAAATCGCCGGACCAGATATCGAGCCCGCGCTCCCGGGCGCGCTGCGCCGCGCGTTCGTTGATCTCGATTCCGCAGGCCTGCCAGCCCACAGCGGCCAGCAGCGCGGCGATTCCGCCGGTGCCGCAACCCACGTCGAGTACCCTCCTGCCCTTCCCCGGAAACCAGAAGCGCAGAAATCTGCCGCTGCGTGTCAGGCCGAAGGCTCGCGCCGCGAGCTTGAGCAGCAATCCCTCGTCCGCCACGTTTCGGTGGCGCACCGTGCGCTCGAAATCGATGCGACGCAGCCGTGCACCCAGGGGATTCATCGTGTCCAGCCGTAGCGGCGGCTGCTCGTGGGGTGCGTAGTCCGGGCCGTAGATCAGTTCACGGTCCTCGGGCGCAACTTGCGGATCGGTGCGCATCAGCCCGCAGACCGCGCAGCGCACCACGCGATACCCTGGTCCATCCGGTTGCAGCAGATCCGTCGCCTCGAGGGTCGGAACGCCCCCTTCGCAGCCGCACAATGGACAGGCGCGATGTATCATCCGCGGCCGATGCATCAGCCGACTTCCTCCTTCGCCTTGCCCGGAAGCGTGAGCAGCCGCAACCAGAGCACTACGCTGGCCAGTGCGCGCACCGCCAGCCTGGCCCAGACCGCGCCTATCGCACCGTAGAGGTAAATCAGCGGCGGGGTCAGCGCGATGATAAGCAACGGCCGTCCCACGCTCACCGTATAGTACATTTTGTGCAGCCGGTCCTGGCTGAGGAAGAAGGTCTCAAAATAGATCGTCAACACGCCGATCAGGCTTGATACGATCATCAGGTTGATCAGCGGCAGCGCGTCGACGTACTTGGAGAAGAACAGCGGTACGGCCAGGTTCATCAGCAAACCGTAGGCCAGGCCGACCAGCGCCAGCCCGGGAATCAGCAGCCAAACCCGCCGTCGAACCTTGGAGACCAGCTCCGGGCCCGAACGATTCACCAGCCGCGGGTAGGCCAGCTTGTTGACCAGCGTCCCCAAAATCCTCACCGGGTCGGCCACGGTGAACGCCAGGTGGTAGTTAGCCATTACCACCATGTCGATCACGCTGCCGATGTAGACGCGGTCAAAGCTGTAGGCCAGCACGCCGGGAATTTGGCTCAGGGTCAGGTTGCGGCCAAAGGGGATGAACTCCTCGGAGGTCTCGCGGTTGGCGCTACGCCCCAAGCTGGCGAAGGTCACTATCAGATTCGACGCGGCGCGGCCCGCGAAGTTGGCGGCGAGAATCACCAGGAAGTTGCCCGAGATGAAAATCGCCGCAATGGTCGCAGCCGAGGCAAGGGCCACGGAGCCGACCTGGGCCACGGCGAACCAGCCGAAGCGCTGGCGTCCCTCGAGCCAGGAACGTGCGTCGGCCAGAGGGAAGACCAGCGGAAACAGCGCCGATGCCAGCAGCAGTCCGCAGGCGCGTTGCTCAAATCCGCTGGCCCAGTAGCCGACCGCCATTGCGATCAGCACGCTGCTGCCGATCAATCCAAAGAGCACGCGGATTCGCTGTCCGCGGGCGTAATCGCCCTCGTACCCGCGGGCCACCGAGCGCACCATGGCCGCGGGGAATCCCGGCAGGGTAAAGATCACCAGCAACGAGCAGACGGCCTGGACCCAGCCGTAGAGGCCGTAGGTCTCCTTGGGCACGAAGTTGGCAAAGCACAGCGTCACACACAGTTGGATCATCGCCACCAGCACGTAGTCGGCCATCAGCGCCGAACTGCCGCCCAGCCAGTAACCCAGGTCGATGTTCAGCCTGCGCGATAGCCGTTTCACAACATGCGCTCCAGCAGCGCGCCCAGCTCGTCGGCGTAACGCTCAAGGTGCAGTCCGTCCTCGACCAGAGCGCGTCCGGCTGCTCCCAGGTCGCGACGTAGCGATGGATCTCGGTCAAGCCGCTCCACGGCGCGTGCCAGACTCTGGGCGTTGCCTGGCTCCACCAACAACGCGTGGCGTTCGTGCACCACGCCGTAACCGCTCTCAAGGGGTGCGGTGCGCGAGACGATCACCGCCTTGGCCCGCGCCAGGCTGTACAGCAGGCTGATCTGCGCCGCGGTGTAATCATTGGGCACGATCGGCAAGATCACCATCCGCGCCTGCTCCAGCAGCCGATCGAGCTTTGCAAAGGGGATCGGTCCGGGGATGTACTCGACGTTTGGCGGCAGCGCCAGTCCGCGCACGAACTCGGGATAGGTCACCAGCCGCACCGGACCCGAATATCCCTCAAGGGCCCGCAGCAGAGTCGGCCAGTCGCGACGGCGGTCGTTGCCAAACGCCAGTGCCGGGCCGTCGGCCACGGGGTCTGCTGGTTTGTGGCGCCCCAGGTCCACGCCGAAGCGCACGAAGTGTACGTTGCGCGGGTCGAGGCCCAGGCGCTCGATCAAACTCGCGCGCTCGGTCTGTGAGTAGCAGACCACACAGCGCGCCCGCCGCAGCAACGAACCGCTGATACTCTGCACAACGCGTCCGGGCCGTTGCGCCAATCCCGCGGCCAGGCCGATCGAGCCTGCGAGCAGCGGAGTGTCGATTTGCAAACTACGCATCACGGCCAGCGCGCCCAGGGCCGCGGCATCGCCCGTGGCGAAGATCGCGTCCGCCGCGGCCAACCGATCACGCAGACGCCAGGCCTGGGGCACGTTGAATCCCACGCGCACGCCGCGCTGGGAAAAGCGGTCCTCAGCCAGCCTGCTCCAGGCGCGCGAGACCAATCCGGGCCGAAACCCGTCGTCAGTGCAGTCCAGCTCCCAGCCGCGGCGTTCCAATTCCAGCGCGCCATAGGCCAGCTCGCCCGGGGCTGCGCCGCGCCTGATCAGCTCGAGCAGCTCGAGCCGCGGCCGATTGAACAACATTGCCAACCTAGGCATGGGATGTGCGTGAATCCAACATCTGTTTGAGCAGCTGCTCTTCGCGGTCAAGTATCGCTTGCAGGTCGTACTCGTTCTCGGCCTTGTGGCGCGCGGCGCGGCCCAGACGCTGCGCCAGCTCGCTATCGGCGATCAGTCGGCCGATCTTGTCGGCCAGATCCGCGGGATTCTCGGCGCACAGCAGCCCATCCGCCTCGTGCTCGATCACGTCCCGCGTGCCCAGCACGTCGGTGGCCACGCACGGCAGACCGCTGGCCATGGCCTCGACCAGCGTCTTGGGATGCCCCTCGATCTTGCTGGGCAGACAGAACAGGTCGGCCCGGCCATATACCTGTGGCAGCTCGGCGTGGGGCACGATTCCCAACAGGGTCAGCCGCACATCGCGACTTTCGGCCAGGGCCAGCAGCTCCGCGCGCTGCGGACCATCGCCGGCCACTACCAACTCGGCGCGACCCTTGAGCAGGGCCAAGGCCTCGACCAGCAGCCCGAGGTTCTTCTGCGGCACGATCCGTCCCACGTACAGCACCTGCGCCGGCTCGCGCTTGATCCGATAGTCGGACTTGGGCTCGAACTTGCTCAGGTCCGCGCCGTTGGGCAGCAGCGCCACAGCCTCGGGCGGCTTGAAGCGCATCACGAAATCGCGCAACGCGGGCGTGGTGACGATCACCTGCCGGGCGAAGCGCAGGCCCAGCCGCTCGATAACGCGTACGATGTAGCTGTACAGCGGCCGTCCCTTGACCTTGGCGAACAGCACATAGCGGTAGCCGTATGTCGCGGCGTACGGCACGCGCCACAGCACTCGCGCGCCGATCGCAGGCAGCGCGCCGCCGATTTGCATCACGCGCAGGGCCGTACAACTCCTGATCTGCGTGCTGCGCAGCAGCGGCAGCAGCGCGCCGTAGACCAAGCCGTAGGTGCGCACGCCGGGCACGACCTCCACGTTGTCGTAGAGCCGCAAACGCTCGTCGGCAGCGTAGGAAAATACCAGTACGCGATCGGCGATCCGCGAGTAGCGCGCCAGGTAGAGATCGACGAAGCGGCCGCGTTGCCCCTCTTGTTCGAGTTTGGCCAGGCTCTCGCCGGAGTTGAGAATCACGCCCAGCACGCGCTGTCGCGGCGGCCGGGCCTGTTTCAACTGCTCGATGATCTGTCGCGCCTGCTTGGCCCAGCTGAAGCGCCGCCGCATGTCGTTCATCGCGTCACGGCCCATCTTCAGCCGCCGTGGCTGATCGGAAAGCAGCTCGACAATCGCCGCGGCCAGGCCGTCCACATCATCGGGATCGATCAGCAGTCCGGTCTTGCCGTTGCACACCACTTCAGGCAGGCCGCCGACGTTGGAGGCGACCACCGGCAGCCCGGCCTGCATCGCCTCGGCCGCGGCCAGGCCGAAACCCTCCATCCGCGAGGGGAGCACGAACAGGCTCGACGCGGCCAGCAGGTTGCCCTTGGTCCGGCCGTCGATGCGTCCCATCACCCGTACGCTGTGATCGATCCCCAGCTCGCGCGCCAGCTCGCGCAGATCGTTCTTCAGATGCATCGAATGCGGCGCGTCACCGGCAATGCAGAGAAAGGCCTGCGGCCGCTGCTGGAGCACTTTGGCAAAGGCTCGCAGCAGGTTCGGCAGGTTCTTGCGCTCGATCATCGCGCCGATGAACAGCACCGGCTCGCGTCCGGCCAGGTCGAGGCGATTGAGCAGCTCAGCGCGTCCCGCCTCGGGCGGATCGAACTCGGGCACGGCGTTGTGGGCAAAAAACGTGCGCCCCGGATCGAGCTCGAAATAGTCGATCGCCTGACGCATCGAGAACTCGCTGGGGGTCCAAATTCGATCGGCGGACGCCAAGGCCCAGCGGTAGACGGCGCGGCGCATGGGACTCATCGGGTCCACGTGGTGCAGGTGGGCGATCACCGGCGTGCGGGTTAGCCGGGCAACGATCCTCACCGCCGGGCCCACCAGATACGGGTCGCCCATCCGCAGCCAGTCCCAGCGTTCACGCTTGACGAACCACAGCCAAAGCAGTGACACCAGGAACAGCGCGTTGGTCAGCAGCGCGCCGAGCTTAAACTGCCGCCTGATCGGCACGCGGATCAACCTCCAGCCGGGCGCCGGGTCGCACTCGAGGTTGATCGCCAGCACCACCAGCACCCGCCATCCTGACTCGGCCAGGGCTTTGAGGTTGGCGCGGTCGAACGCGCCGCCGCCGTAGATCGTCTCGCGGCTCAGTCCGAGAACTGGCGCGCAGATCCGCGGAGCGGCGTTAGAATCAGTTGTCTTTTCGTCGGGCATGATAGGTCCTCAACAGCTGATAATACTGTAAAAGGCCGTCCAGGGACCCTGCTGCGTCAAAGCGGGCTCCCAGATCCCTTGCAGCGGCCTCGCCCAAGCTCTGAGCCAGCTTTGCATCTTCGGCCAGCCGGAGCATCGCGTCGGCCAACGCCTGGGGGTCGCCGCGCGGAACGAGCAGTCCGTTGCGGTCGTGGATCAGGGCCTCGGGATTGCCTCCCACATCGCTGGCGATCACCGGCCGCGAGTGGCCGGCGGCCTCGAGCAGCACGCGCGAGAGCGGCTCCTGCCAGACCGATGGCAGCAGCACCGCTCGGCAGCCGCAATACAGCGCGTCGAGCTTCTCGGGCGGCACGCGACCGAGCATTTTGATTGCTCCCTGGTCGGCTTGATCGATCAGCCATTCCACGTCTCCGGCCACGGCGATCGTGAAGTCCGCGGGCAGCCGGTCGAGCATCTGCGAGGCGCTGACCACGGTCTGCGCTCCCTTGCCGCGACTGAAGCGGCCCACGAACAGGAAGTAACGATCGCGTCTTAAGCCGAATCCTTCGAGCAGTGCGTCCAGCTCCCGGGCTTCGATGGACTCGTTCGACAGGTCGGGCGGCAGGTTGTAGATCACGCGGTGGCTCTTGCCCATGGCCGCGGTGCGCAGGCAGTGACGCGCCATGTTGCGGCTGACGAACACCGTGCCGTCGGCCTCGCCCAGGGCCAGTCGCCGCAGTCGGGTGTCGCGCCATTCCAAACGGCGTTGCGCGTTGCGCCAAATGCGCCTGAGCAACCCCGGTCGTGGCCGTGCGTAAGCTCGCTCGTAGTCACGCAAACACGCGCGGAATTTTTTCGCGTCGCACGGCAGGTCCACGTCGCGTTGCTCGTGCAGACAAAAGCTGATCGGACAGATGTAGCGAAAATCGCGCACCGTAACCACAACGGGCAGGCTCAGCCTGCGACCGAGCAGTACCGCGGGCAGGGACGAATAGACGTTTTGGGCGTGTATCACCTGCGGCCTGATCGCCCGCAAGACCTTCAGCGCGCGGCGGTAGTAGCGCCAATAGAACCACGGATTTCCCATTGTGCGCGGCGGATGAATCCGTCCTTTGAGCCGCGGGCCGAGGTGCAGCCGGCAGACCAGCACGCCGTCCTCGTCCACGCAGCCGGGCTTTAGTCCGTGGGCCGGCGCGATCACCAGCACACCCTCGCCGCGCACTGCCAGCGCCTGGGCCAAGCGTTGGGTCGAGCGTTCTGCTCCGCCTGGAACGTGCGGCGGGTAGTAGTCGCACAGCAGCGCCACGGTCGGAGTGCGTCCCGGATGCTTCCAGAAGCCGAAAACGTTTGGGTAGCCCGCCTCGCGGCTGCCGCGATAGCGGCCGTAGTTGATCGCCAGGCGGCGTAACGGCGCGTAGAGCAGCGCCCTGAGCTGACCGCGCAGGCCGCGGCGTTGATAGACGCCGGTCACGAACAGCAGGTAGAACCAGTCCCAGCCCGTGCCGACCACCGCGTCGATCAGCAGCCGATGCATGGCGAACAGCCGTACCTCGGCGCCGAACAGGCAGCGCGGCAGGGTCTCACGATGAAAGCGGTTGTACAGCTCCCGCGGCGACTCGTTGTGCGAATGGTAGACGCAGGCGTCGGGCCGGTAGATCACCTTCAGCCCGGCGGCGCGCACCTCGCGCGCCCACAGCACGTCCTCGCTGCCGCTGAGTTCCTCGTCAAATGGAATCTCGTCCCAGACGCTGCGGCGCCAGGCGGCGTTGGCGTTGGAGTAGCCCAGGGCGTCCTCGTCGCGAACCTCGAACACCGTGGTGTGATAGCGTCGGCGCATGCCTCGTCGGTCAAAGGGATTGGCCCCGGGCAACGGCACGGTCTTGCCGACCACGCCGGCGACCCGTTCGTCGGCAAACGGCGCGATCATGTTACGCAGCCAATGGCGGTCAAAGGGGTAGGCGTGGGCGGAGAGCGCCACGCAGAACTGCGCCTGGCTGACGCGTACGCCCTCGTTTAGCGCGCGGCCGTAGGTGAACTCCTGCGGGCTGATCCGCACAACACGGCAGGGGAATTTTCGCACGATCTCGAGGGTCGAATCGGTGGAGCCCGAGTCGACGATCACCACCTCGAACGAGACGCCGAGCTGTTCGTAGATCAGCTCGAGGCAGCGGCCCACGGCCTGCTCCTCGTTTTTGGTACGTACTATTACCGTGACTTGGGGGCTCGCGTCGGACAAGGGTGTCTGCCCGTCCCGGCTCAGCTCCGGTCCTCCGGCGCAGAGGGCGCCTCGTCCGCGGGCTGCTGCGGCTCGTCCGGAGGCTCGGGGTCAGGCATCCGCGTCAGTAAAAGTTCGTCCACGTAGATCGTCCCGCCGAGCAGCGAAATGTCGCCGGGGTCAAAGCGGCGCAGCCGTACGACCATCCAGGTGACGTCCTCCGGGGCCTGAAAACTCAACTCCAACGGCACCCAGGATCCGTCGTCGGGCTTGACTCGGCTGGCGGAGATAAAGCGTTGGAACCCCGCGGGATGGATTACCTCTAGGCCGAGCTCGACCATCGGTGCGAAGTCCTCGCCCTTGATCCAGCCGCGCAGCTCGTAGCGCGCGCCGCCCTCGATCGGCACGCGCTGAAACACGTGATAGTAGTTCTGCGGTCCGGGCATCAGCTTGATCATCAACGAACTGCGCCCCGCGTAGCTCACGGTCTGGGTAAGATCCACAACCACACCGACCTGCGGCAGCACGTGCCAGTCGTGGAACCAGTCGCCGAGCTGATCTTCGAAACCGGGATTGGACAGCAGGTTGTCGCTGTAGTGCTGCGGCGAGGTCCGGCCGCGAAGCTGCGAGGCGATGCGCCAGGCCTCGGCCGCCTCGGCGATCCGTCCGCGGATAAAGAGGATGTCCGATAACTCCCGATAGAGCTTTGGATCCTCGGGCAGTACGTCGGTAACGTGGAAAAATCCTCCGGGCAGCTCCAGCAGTTTGTCGCTGACGTGCGGCACAACGTCCTGGCACAGCATGGCCCGGGAGTAGGCTCCCTTGGCGCGACGCAGGTGTTCTTCGTCGCCCATCATCAGGTTGATGTCGCCAAAATCGAGAATCACCGGCACCTCGGTGGGGCCGATCCAGGCTGCGGCCAGCATCTGTAAAAGTGCCTGCTCGCGCAGCGCAGCCGCGTGGGCGCGATCGATGGTCGCCTTATCCCACAGCGCCCAGGCGCTCCAGCGCAGGGCTGCGGTCTGGCCCAGGTCGAGGCGCGAGGCGCTGCCGTACTCGCGGATCGCCTCGTCGAGCAAAGCGATCTGCGGATCGACCCCCGGTCCCAATGCCAGTCCGAAGACCTCGGCCGCCGTGTCGCTGTTCGGGGGAAAGCTCATCGCCAGCAGGTGCAGCGCCTTGGCTCGGCGATAGTGCGGCTGGGAGTCCAGCGGATTGAGCTGCTGTTGAATCTCGCACAGCCGCGCCAGGTGCAGCAGGTCGTCGGGATTTTCCAACACGGCGCTGCGCGCTGTATGGCGCGCCAGCATGCCCGCCACGTCGGCCGAGGCGCCTGTCAAAGCGCGCAGCACCAGTACCGCGCACAACAACACGCCCAACGCGATCCAACGCTTGCGCCTCATCGGCTGCCGCTCCGGCTGCTGCGACCGCTGTGGCTACTGTGGCTGCTGCGGCTGCTGTGGCTGCTGCGGCTGTGCCGACGCTTGACGCGGATGCTCTCGGCCTCGATCCGCTGGCTGGCAGCGGAGATCGTCAGCCCGAGCAGAATATGGAACTGCAACGCCACGGCCGGCATGCGCCAGGGGAAGTCGAACATCGCGTGGAACACTACCGCCGAGCACCCAACCAGGCCGCCGGTGGCCAGGGCCCGAGCCAGTCGGCTGTGACGCATGGCCAACAGTCGACCGACGGTGAGGAACACCGCGAACAATCCGACGATCCGCGCCAGTACGCCGAGAATCCCGGTCTCGACGCGGTCCTCTAAAAACTCGTTGTGTGCGTGGTCGTAACGCCAGCCGATCTGCGGCGAACGGAAGCGCATGAACACCTGCTCGAACGTCCCGCCGCCGCTGCCAAAAACCGCGAATTCGCTGTACGACTTGGCCGTGTCGCGCCAGACCGCGAAGCGCCCGGTCTCCTCGGTGATCTCCTCGGGCACGTCGCCGATGCGCTGGGCCAGCGGCTGATTGCCGATCCACAACGCGAAGCCCATCGTGCCCAGCAGCAGCACCAGCGTGGCCAAAATCACTGCGCGCCGCGAGCGCACCAGCCCCAGCCCGACGCCGACACAGATAATCGCGATCAGCGCCGCCGCGATCCCGGCCCGCGACAGGCTGGCGATCAGCCCGCCGAGGATCATCAGCGCAGCCACGCAGAGCACGATCACTCGCTCGGGGAAGCCCCACGAGCGCTCGGTCTTGCGGTCCTGGGAACGGATGATGCGGTAGACGATCATCCCGAACGCGGCACCCAGGGCCAGCTCGAGGGCCGCGGCGAAGTGGTTGCGGTTGATGAACGTGCCTGTGGCGCTTTCCAGGTAGTTGTGCTTGGCGTACCACATCACATAGTCGTGGCCGGTGAAGCGCTCGGTCATGCCGTAGACCGCCTGGAACACACCACCGACGATAAACACGATGAACAGCGCCATGATCTGCTTGCGCTTATATACGCCCCGGGCTGCCAGTACCACGCAGGCGGCGCAGGCCGAGCTGAGCAGCAGCGCGCGCACGGTCTGGTCCGGGGCGAGGCTGATGGTGCCGAACAATGCCTCGGAGTTGGCCGCCGCCAAAAAGCCCTCAGACCCGCGCGAGATCAGCCGCAGTAAAAAGCGCGGCAGAGGTATCAGTTGGATCAGGTGGATCGCCGGGATCACGAAGAACGGCGCGAACGTCGCCCGCGGCACCTTGAAAACCGAGGGCGGAAACGCCGGTTGGTCGGCCGGACTGAGCAGGGCGCGCCACATCCAGGCCAGGGCCAGGGCCAGCACCGCGCCGCAGACCAGCTGCCAGTACACACCCTGGATCGAGCCGAAGGGCAGCGGTGCGAGCAGCACCAAGCAGGCCAGCACCCAGACCGTTATCCGGCCCAACTTCTCCTGTTCAGGGGTCGGCTTCGCAGGTCCGGTCTGCTGCTGCGTCTGGGACAATTTGCTCCTCGCGCCGCCGCTCTAGGGCGTCCCGCCGTCCGAGCCGCAGAGCCAGCGCACGGTTGTCTCCAGACCTTGCTCCAGCTCCTGCTCGACCGTGAAGCCCAGCAGCTCGCGCGCCCGCGTCACGTCGGCTCGTGAATGTTTGACGTCGCCCGGGCGTGCGTCCTGGTGCAACGGCTCGACCCGGCGGCCGATGATTCGGCACAGCGTCTCGAGCAGCTCGAGCAGGCTGGTCTGACGGCCCGCGGCGATGTTGATCGCCAGCCCGTCGACTCCTTGGGCGGTCAAAGCCAGCAGGTTGGCCCGCACGACCTCGGCGACAAAGGTGAAGTCGCGCGTCTGCAGGCCGTCGCCGTAGATCGTTGGTTGCTCGCCCGCGGCCACGGCCCGGATGAACTTGGGGATCACCGCCGCGTAGGAGCTCAGCGGATCCTGGCGCGGGCCGAAGACGTTGAAGTAGCGCAGGCTGACAGTCGACAGGCCGTACAGCTCGTAATACAGCCGCATGTAGTGCTCGCCCACCAGCTTGTGCAATGCGTAGGGGCTCAGCGGGTCGGCCAGCTCGGTCTCGATTTTGGGCAGCCGCGGCGTGTCGCCGTAGACCGAGCTCGATCCGGCGAAGACCACCCGCGCCACGCCCGCTGCCCGCGCGGCCTCGAGCAAGGTCAGCGTGCCCACGACGTTGGAACGGTTGGTGCCCAACGGGTCGGCCACGCTGCGCGGAACCGAGGGAATCGCCGCCTGGTGCAGCACGTAGCGCACGCCCTGGACCGCGCGGGACACGGTGTCCGGGTCGCACAGGTCGCCCTGGATTACCTCGGCGCCGGAGGACCAGCCCTCGAGGTTGGCGCGTTTCCCGGTGGAGAAGTTGTCCAGCACGCGCACGCGTTCGCCGCGCTCGACCAGCGCCTGCGCGATGTGGCTGCCGATGAAGCCGCCGGCCCCGGTGACCAGAAACATCTTAGGCCGACGAGCTGGGTGGCGGGGGTTCGGAGTCGCTCGGGCCGCGGCGGCGGGTCGATCGGCGCTTGGAGCGCGACCTGGGGCTCGAATCCTCTCCGGTGTGATAGTAACGATAATAATAGTAGTAGTAGCGGTAGCCCTCGCCCCGCAGATTAAAGTCGTTGAGCACCGCGCCGATGATGTGGCTGCCCACATCGCCCAGCTGATTCTTGGCCTTGATCGCCATATCCAAAGTGGTCTTGCCGGTCTTCACGATCAGCACCACGCCGTCCATGATCCGACTTAGGACCACCGCGTCGGTGACCGCCACAACCGGCGGCGAATCGAACAGCACCAGGTCGAAGCGCTCGTTGAGCAGGTCGACCACCTCCAGCATTTTGGGCGAGCCCAGCAGCTCGGAGGGGTTGGGCGGAATCGGGCCGCACAGCAGCAGGCTGAGGTTGGGAATATCGCTTTGCACCAGCACGTCGTCGAGCTCGGCCTCGCCGACCACTAGGTTGGTCAAGCCCAGGTTCTTTTCCAAACCGAAGGCGCGGTGAATCCGCGGCCGCCGCAAATCCGAGTCGACGATGCAGACCGTCTTGCCGCTCTGGGCGAAGATGATTCCGAGGTTGATCACCGTGGTCGACTTGCCCTCCTGGGGACCGGCGCTGGTGATCAGCAGGTTGCGGAGCTGCTTCTCGGGCGAGCTGAAGATGATGTTGGTGCGAATCGCGCGCAGGCTCTCGGTGATCGAGCTCTTGGGATAGCGGTGGGTAAACAGCTCCTCGCGCACGTTGGCGTCGTCGTCGGTGTCGAAGCTGGGAATCACGCCCAGGAACGGCACCTCCATCCCGTGGTCGATGTCTTCCTGGGTCTTGATCGTGTTGTCCAGGAACTCGAAGAAGAACGCCAGCGAAATTCCGCCGACCAGACCGAACAGCACGGCGAGCATCATGTTCAGCCGCCGCTTGGGACGGATGTGGTCGCGCGGGATCTCGGCGCGATCGACGATCCGCACGTTGTTGGTCTGCAGGTTCTGGGAAATCGCGGTCTCTTTGGAGCGCTGCTGGATCAGGTCCCACAGCTGCTGGTTGCTCTTGGCGTCGCGCTCGAGCACGCGAAAGTCGATCTCCTTCTGGATCAGCTCCAGCGCATCGGTCTTGGACTGCTCCAGCGCCGATTTCATGTCGCGCTCGTTGTTTCGCGCGAGCTTGTAGTCGGCCTCGATCGTACGGATGATCATCTCGAACTGGGCATCGAGCTGCGCGTCGACCAGCTCGAGCTCGGTTTGGTTGCGCACCATCAGCGGATGCTTCTCGAGGTAGCGGTTGGCCAGCTCGCCGCGCTCGCGCTCGAGGGTGAAGCGCTCGGCCGACAGCGACTGCACCAGCGGATCCTTCATTACCGGCGGGAACGCCAGTAGCGTCGTGCGTCCGGCCTGGCGGGCCCGCAACGCCTCGTTGTACAGCCCCTCATCTTTAATGCGCAGGCGTTTGGCGTCGGTCAGCGCGGCCGAGAAATCACTGACTCCCTCGAGCACAACGTTCTGACGCCCCTCGAAGCTGACGATGCCGTACAGCTCCTTGAACTCCTGGAGCTTGGTCTCGGAATCCATCAGCCGGCGGCCCATTTCGGTGGTCTCGTCCTTGAGCCACTCGCGGGCCTCCTTGCTGGCGTTGAGCCGACGTTGGAGATTCTCGTCGCGATAGGTCTCGGCCAGGGCATTGCAGATCCGCGCGGCCTGCACCGAATCGGGATGATCGAAGTGCACCAGCACCAGCTGGCTGTTGGGCATCGGCTGCACGCCGGTCATGCGCACGAAGCTGTTCTCCGGCTCGCGCATCTCGGAGAAAAACGGGTCGGCAGTGCGCAGGCTCATCCGCTCGATCACCTTGGCGGCCATCGCCCGCGAGCGGATGATCAGGAACTGGGTCTGGTAGTACTCTTTGTGCTCCCAGTAGTTGCTGCTGCCCAGGGCGACGATCTCCTTGATCGAGAGCACGTTGGGCGCCTCGGACTCGATCTGCAGCGTACACGTCGCGCGGTAGATCTTGGTCTGCAACAGGCTGATTACCAGCACCACCGCGACCACCACCGTAAAGAAGGCGATCACCGTCCAACGGCGCTTGAACACGATCTTGGCGTAACCCCTGAGGTCGAGTCCGGTCCTGCGCAGCGCCAACTTGAACTCCTACAACACGCTGCGCGGAACGACTACAACGTCGTCCGGAATCAGCGCAAAGTCGGGGTCCTTGCCCCGGCTGATGTCCTTGAGATTGACCATGTACTTGCGCAGCTCGCCGGCCTCGGAGCGGATGATCTGCACGCGCTTGGTCGCCGCGAGCTGGGTGGGGCCGCCGGCCAGACTCACAGCGCGCAGCACGGTCAGGCCGTCGGTCCAGGTCACGCGGCCGGGGGTCTTAACCTCGCCGTAGACAAAGACCTCCTCCCCCTTGGGAACGTAGAGGATGTCGCCGCCGCGAAGTTCCAGGTTGAGCGAGACGTCCCCCTGGTCCAGCAGCTTGGTCGAGTCGATGATGATCGGCTCCACAGTATCGACCACGGCCGCATCGTCGGGCGGCACGGCGTCGGCCGGGCCGGTCTGGCGCACACCGCTGGTGCGCAGCAGCACGTAGTTCTGACCGCCGAGCTCAGTCACTCCGCCGGCGCGGCCGATCAGCTCGAGGATCGTGGTCTCGCCGCGCACCTCGTAATAGCCGGGCTTGGCAACGGCGCCGAGCACGTAGACTTTTTGGGAGTTGTACTCCTTGACCTGCACCTCGACCTGGGGATTGACCAGGAAGTCCCGGCCCAAACTCTCCACGAGCTGGAGTTTGATCTGCTCCGCGGTCAGGCCGCCGGCCTCGAGCTTGCCCACCAGCGGGAAGTCGATGCTGCCGTCGGGGGCCACCTGGTAGGCGCGGCTGAGGTCCTCCTCGTTGAAAATCCAGATCTGCAGCACGTCGCCCGGGCCCACGCGGTAGTCCTGGGCCACGACGGTAAGGCAAAACAGCACTAACATGAAAAACGAGATCACCAGGCCTGTGCGCCGCATCAGAATTTCACAATGGCCCGAAGCGTCCCCACGTGCCTGATCGTAGTGAAGTCAGCAGGGTCGGCTTGGACCTTCTCCTCGAAGCTGTAACCAGCTCCCGCGTAGAGCCAGAAGAGAATTTTGTAGGTTAAATCGGCTCGACCCTGGATAAATGTCTCGTCGCGGGAGACCGGCTCGGAAAAGCCGTTTATCTGATAGCTGGCCCACAGCGTGGAGATCAGTCGCGAGAACCACAGTCGGTTGAACCGTAGGTAGATCTCGTCGGTGACGAAGAAGTTGGTGTCCGTGGCGAAAGCGACACGGTGGTCGTAACCCAGCGCGGCCTTGGTGGTCATGCCCCACTGGGCGCCGAGCTCGGCCTTGGCAAGGTAGTTCTGGTAATTCTCGTTGGCCGCAAAATCGTACATCGCGTAGCCGCCGAGCACGGTCAGCAGCAGATACTCGGTGATCTGGCCGCGGATCCCGCCCGTGCCGTAGTACATCGTGGCGTTGAAGTCGGGGAAGTTCGGATTGTTGCTCATCCCGCCGCCGCCGTTGACCAGCAACGCGGTGCGCGGCAGGAATTTAAAGCGGAACTCCATCTCGCCGCGATGGATCATCCGGTCGTAGATATCGCGACGCCGGTAGGTGTCCCAGGTGTTGGTATAAACGCCGTGAAGGTAGAGGTTGCTGTAAGGCCCTTGGCGATAGCCGAGAAACAGCCGGCCCTCGTTGTGGTTCTGCTCGCCCTGAAGATAGTCGACGAACTGCTCGCTCTGGGTAAACGCCTGCTGGATCAGGAAGCTGTCGGTCAGCCGCAGGAACAACCCCACCGGCGCCTGGTAGCCCAGGCCGCCGCTGATCGTGTGGTTCACCGCGTTGAGTTTGTCGTGGCCCTCGTTGGGATCGTCCATTCCCATGTAGTAGTCGTTATAGAGCTCGTAACCCAGTTCGGCGTCGAACGATGGGACCGCCGTCGCCAGTTTCAGACCGGCCACGGCGTTGAGGATCATGTCCGATTCTTTGGATTGCGGGACCACGGTCTCGTCGATCGGCTTGAAGTCCTGGGGCACGAAGTAGACGTTGTCCGAAAAGCGCATCGCCAATTGAACCGAGGGGGCTAAGGTCATCGCGCCCAGCCGAATTCCCTGGGTCAGGTCGGCGTTGGCCGCCGGGCAGAAGCACACCAGCGCCACGAGCATCACTGCCGCAAACGTGCAGGCCTTCAGGCGCTCATGACTGGTTGAACTTCCCACCAAACCTCCAAAACCTCAGAAACCTAACAATCGATCGAACGCGAGAATCCCTGGGGACTCACCCCGCGGTGTCGTCGTCCCCCGATACTTCCTCGGGTTCGTCCTGTGTCGGCGGCTCTTTGTCGCTGTCGAACGTCGGCGGCAGCGGCGCCGGACTGTCCGATCCCGGCTCGCCGGCAGTCGGATCTTCGCTCGGGGCATTGCCGCTGAACTCCTCGGTCACCTCGGTAAAGCTCTTACCGCTGGCGATCTGTTCACGACACGACTTGATCAGTTCGAGCAGCTCCTCGACACGCTTGCGGTTACGCTCGATGCGGTCGTACTCCGCGCGAGCTTGATCGAGCGCCTTGCGGAAAGCGTAGTCTTTGAGCCTTTCCAGGGCCTTCTCCGAATCGGTGATCGCCGCCTGAATCTCGACAATCCGATCCTCGATGCAGTTGATCGTCTTGGTGTCCTTGGCCCGCCTGGCTGCCTCGAGGTCCTGGCTCTGAGAGCGCAGGGCGGTCTTCATCCAGTTGATTGCAATCTCGGACTTGGAGATCAGGCTTCGCTCATCGTTGGGCTTGTCCTGCGCCAGGGCCGTCCCCGCGGCCAAAAACGATAGGCAGAGAATCGCACATAAAATGACGACCGGTGCGCTACGAGCGGCCATGGTCAACCTCCGTTCGATGCGCTCCCAGAGCGAGGCAGGCCGGGAAACCACCCCAGGGCCGGCCGCCCCGTTATCTATCAATTGCCCACCGCCGTAAAGACGAACGGATAGGTAACTGTCACCGCTCCCCCGTCTTCAGGTGGTGTAAACCGCCATCTGCGCACCATCCGAACGACGCAGCTCTGGACCGACGGGTCGTTGAGCGTAGCGCCGGCCACCGAGGCCGATGAGACCTTGCCGTCGCCGCCGACGGTGAATGTTACGGTGATCTTGCCCGACAACGCCGGGTTCTTCTTGAGTTCGCGCTCGTAGCAAGAGCGGATGCCGCCCATCTTCGAGCGCACGTAGGAACTGATCACGCCGCGGTCGAGCTTGCCCGAGACCGCGCCGACGTTGCCGCCGACCGAACCCTTGACCTGGCGTTCGACCTTTTCGTCGCCGGAGCCGACGTTCTCGGCCCCGCCGCTGCCCAGCGAACCCAGGTTGCCCGCATCGACCGTGCCGCCCGGTCCGCCGCCCTCGCCCTCTTTGCCGCGGCGCACTGTGCCGCCGCGATAGGCCTCAACGCCGCCGATCTGCCCCACTGCATCCTGCAGGTTGCCCAGCCCGTCGCTGCTCATGATCTCGCCGATCGCTCCGCTGGCCGGGCCGTCGCGGGTGATAATCGCCAGCACGCCGACGTTGCGCACGTCGGTCTGCTTGTCGTTGGTTCCGCCCCTATCGCCGCCTGAGCCGCTGCCCGGTCCGCCGGGCTTGGTCTCGGTCTCTTCTTCTTCCTCCTCCTCGGGAGTCATGTCGGGAATCGGCTCGATCGGCCCAGTGTAACGCTCGTATTGGATCTCGGGGCGCCTCGCCTTGGCGTACTCCTGAATCTCGATCTTTTCAACGTAATTGAGGACCAGCCAGTGCAGCAGGGCCGAGACCACCAAGATCACGACGAAGTGCACGTCAAAGCTTTTTAGGAAGCCCTTCCTCAATTCCTTGGGCAGTTCCATGATCGGCGGCTCGTTCTTGACCCGCACTACCTGGAACAGGATCACCGACTCGCCGACCGAAATCTTGCCCTTGGATCTCTCATCGAGCCTGGTGGCGACCGCGTCGCCCTTGCTGCCCTCTTTGGCCAGATCGGCCAAATCGACCATGCCCTGGGACACGCTGTATTTGCCACGCATCGCGCCCAGGAAGCTGGCGGACCATTGGCCCTCGACGCCGTGGAACAATGTATGTTTCTTGGGCAAGCCCTGTTCGAGCAGCACGAAGGTATTGCTCGGATCGGTGCCCACGGTCAGCTTCCGGCCCGGCTTGAGCAGCCGTTCCTCGATGATCTTGCCGTCCTGGACCAGGCCCACCTTGAGCCCGCTTACCATGGTATCGGTATTGCTGCCGACTCCCTTGCCCCCCGGATGCTTGACCGATCCGGAGCTGGGGCTGGTTTTACCTTTGGCGGCCATGGCTTACCTCTATTCCTTCTTCCTTGAATAGGTCTGGTATGTCAGCAGCTGGAAGTCGCCAAACTCTGCCTTGCCGGCCGTAATCATCACCCGCTTAAGCAAACCGTAGGGGATGTCCTTGTCCCCCATCAACATCAGTTTACCGGTGAAACTTGTGCCCTCCATCTGGGCGCGCTCGCGCAGTCGGTCGGTCCGCGTCTTGAGCACTTGGTAGAGCTCGGGGATGATCAGCGGATCCCAGGAGCCGTCCTGGGGCAGCGTACTGCGGCTGTTGACATCGCCGGTGTCGGGCGAGACGTCAACGATCCAGCTGTCGCCCACCAAAATCGCGTTCTTGGCGATCATCACCGACACGGGCTCCTGCGAAGGCAGCTTGTCGTTGATCGACGTGGGCATCGTCAGGTTCTCGCTGGGCGTGATCTGCAATTGGACCGAGTCGTAGGTGCCCAGCAGGAAGCAAAGCAGGATCGTGAACATGTCCATCAGCGAGGTCATCTGGATCTGACGCTCGACGTGCTTAATGCCGATCCTTTTGCGTTTTGTAGCAGCGAAAGCCATAGCCCTAAGTCAACCTCTTCTCGTTGAGACAACCGGGAGGGGATGAAGGTTCTTGCTCATTGCACCGAACCCACGACGATCCCCTTGGCCAGGGTCGCGTTGGGGAACAAGAACTCTTCTTCATCTTTGCCTTCCGGCTTGTAGTACCGCGCGGTGTCCATCACCTTGATTATCGTTTCGTACGAAATCGTGTCTTCAGGCATGAGAATGATGCTGTACTGGTTGAGATACCCCAGCTTGACCTTAATCAGGTTCGCCTTGAACGTATCCCAGTCGTAATCGTCGCCCCAGATCGGTTGGCCCGTCTCGTCGCGCAGTTCCAGACCGTCCGTCCGCATCAGGATCTGCCGTTTCTTGCCGATCATCACGTTCTGCGCCTGCTCGCCCTCACCGCCGACCGCCAGGATTCCGCCCGCGCCGGCGAGGGTCATCCCGTCCTCCAGGATCAGCACGGTCAGCGTCAGCTTCTCCTCGGGCTCGGGGATCGGCTCGTCGGTTGCGACCGCCCTGGCACGTGCCGGCAGACTGGTCTCGATCATCGTCAGCTGCACGAAGGCGGCCGACAGCAGCAGAAACGGAATCAGGATGCACAGCAGGTTCATCATCGGGATCAGATTGATCTCGGCTTCATCTGCTCGCGATCTAGATTTCTGAGACGGCCTTCCCGACATGGAAGCCTCCTAAGGGGCTGTGAGTCCTACTTCCCGTCGGACTGTTTGCTCTGGCGGGCCACCAGCATGTTGATCAGCTTCACCGAGAACTCGTCGATCTCGTCGATGATCCGTACGGTCTTGGTCATCAGAACCGAGTGAGCGACAAGTGCCGGGATGGCGACGATCAAACCGGCCGCCGTGGTATACAGCGCGCGGTAAATGCCCGTCGCCAGCACCTCCTGCTTCTCCTTGGCGTCGGCGTCGGCCACGCCCTGGAAAGCCAGGATGATGCCCATGATCGTACCCAACAGTCCCAGCAGAGTCGAGACGTTGGCGATCATCTGCAGATAGCCCGTTCGTTTTTGCAGCTGTGGCAAGATCTCGAGCGCGGCCTCGTCCACCGCGTCCTGGATCTCGCGTTCGGATCGGTCGTGGCGTTTAAGCCCCGCCTCGATCACCCTGGCCAGAGCTGCATTTTTCGCGGCCTTGCACAATTGTAATGCGCGATCGATGTTGTTGGCGTTGATCAGCTTGGTGACCTGGTTCATGAACGCCGGACCATTGATGTTGTAGCGGAAGAAAATGTAGATCGTCCGCTCGATAATGATCGCAATCGCGAAAATTGAGAAGATCGCGATGACGTACATCGCGGGTCCGCCCGCCTGAAACGGTGCGAACAGAGTGGACTCTTGTTCCATCTCGTCAATCCTCCTGCCTGAAGGCTGGCTTAAGCCCGTTCTCGTTAAGTTCGGGCGCCGAAATGTCCGCGGACGACGGTGCCCCGTCCGCGGCGCTGAGACGCTCTTTATTGCCCCACCCCAAAAGGTCGGGCTCAGCCAACCCGCCAGGTCCTGCCACCATTTGGCGGCCCTGTCGGGAAAACAATTCGCCGTAATCTAGCAGCACGGACGCTGAATATCCAGGTATCCCCGGAGATTTGAACTGGCGTCGAGTGTTGGTGCAAACATTCATCTATGATCTCCGAATTAGAGCTCGTCGCGCTCAAACTCGTAAATGATTAAGTTAACAAAGTCCCGGCTCTTGATCTGCGAGCCGTAATCCAATCCGGCGCGTTGGATGATGTACATCGCCTGCGGCCGCTGGATCTGTCCCTCGATGACCAACGGGTCATAAACCAGGTACGACTGTGCTTGTGCGCGGTTGTCAACGATCGCACAAATTGCCAGCGTCAACAGAAGCCCCAGAGCAATCGCCGTGATCAGCCTGCACATGCCCGCCTCCTGTCTCACTGGACCTCCGGCGGCGTTTCCGGCTGCGCCGGCGGCTCCGCGGGAGGGGTCGGTTCGGCCGGCGGAGGAGCGCTGGCGTTCTGTTCCGCCTTCTTGATCCATTGCTGTACGCGCTCGATGCGCTCTGGATCGCCGGAGCTCATGCTGTAGTAGTTGCGGAAATTCTTCGCCGCCAACTCGGGCTTGCCCAGGTCGTCGGCGTAGAGAATAGCAAGATTGAGGTAGATCCCGGCGTTGCGCGGATCCAGGACCTGGGCCCGCTTGTAGTCGGCCTCGGCGCCGGCAGTATCGCCCAAACGGCGCTTGGCCGCGCCCAGGTTGATCAACGCCTGGGCGTTGGTCGGATCGGCAACGAGCGCCTGTTCGAATGATTGCTTGGCCTTGTTGAAATCGCCGGACCGGGCCAGGGCCACGCCGTAGTTGTTTTGGGCCGCGGAGAACCCCGGTGCGCCATTGGCGGCGCGCTCAAGACTGGGCGTCGCGCGCTCCCAACTGTCGAGCTTGGCCCAGCTCATGCCGATCCAGTACAACAGCAGCGGATCCTGCGGGGCCATCGGCTTGGTGCGGTCGAAGACCTCAAGCGCCAGTCCGACTTTATCTTGGCGGTAGTACATTACGCCCAGGTTGATCCGGGCGGCGATGAACTTGTAGTCCAGGCTAATCGCCTTGCGCAGCGCGCTCTGGGCCTCGCCGTAGTTGCCCACGGCCATCTGCGCCACACCCAGGTTGGTCCAGGCGCCGATATCGTTTGGATTGCGCTGGGTCAGGCTGCGGTAGAATCCCAGGGCCGCGCGGGCGTCTCCGCTGCGGATCTGGACCGCGCCGCTGTTGATCCGGGCCTCGTGGAAATCGGGCAGCAGCGATGTGGCCTGGCGATAGGACGCCAACGCGCCACTGAGGTCGCCGGTGAGCTCGCGGGCCAGACCCAGGTTGTAGTGCGCCTCGGCGCTGTTCGGATTGGCCTGAACCGCACCGGTGAACTGCGCCTTGGCCCCCTGGAAATCGCCGCGTTCCATCATCGCCACGCCCGCGGAGATCAGCTGGTCGGCCGGGCCGCTGGGGATCGTCATTCCGGCACTGGGCATCGTCTCCGGAGTTGCCGCATCGGGCAACTCTCCGGTGGTCGTGTCGGTCGACTGCTTGGCGCAGCCGCTGAATACCGACAGCGTCAGCAGCATTGCCAAGGCCGCCGTGGCCGCCAGTCGCAGCAGGCGGCTCACTGGACGCCTCCCTCGGCCGGGGGCTCGGGCTGTGCCGCAGGCGCGGGCTCGGGCTCCTCCACCGGCGTGGGTATGTTGGAGTTGGCCTCTTTCAGCGGGCCGTAGCTAAGCGGTGTCTGAGCATCGACCAGGCCGAACTGTTCGTACTTCTCCTGAACGATGCCGAAGTCGTAGCGCACCATCATGTCGTAGCTCTTGTCGATCCACTCGTTGCGGAAGCGCGCCTGCTTGCCCTTGTCGACGTTGAGCCGGAACGCCTCCTCCGCCTTCTGCTCGACCGGAGCGGCCTGGTCCTCGAGGATCACGACGTATTGATCTTCCTCTTCGGGACTGAGTCCTTCGGGGATCGGCGCGCCGTACAGCGTATCGGCGAACTCGACGCAAATCGCACCGATGCGATAGATCGCCGCGGTGGCGTACTCGAAGTCGCCGAAGCCCACGATCTCTTGATAGGCGTCGCGCAGGGCCACCCAGCGTCGGGCCTTGTCCTCGAGCAGCCGCTTCATCCGCTGGGCCGGCAGCTCGAGCTTGATCCCGAGATAGCCCTGGTAGTCGGACTCAAGCATGCGGAAGCGAGCCTCGGCGGCCATGTGCCTGCTCTGAGCCGTGGCCTGAGGCTCGATCCGGCGGAAGATGTCCACCGCGTTTTTGAAGTTCTGCTCGGCATCGCGCCGCTTGCCGCGTTCCTGGGCGTAGAGGCCCCGCTTGTAGTAGGCCTCGATCAGCCCGTTGGGCTCTTTGTGCTTGGCGATGAAGCGCGTGTAGGCGGCCTGGGCCGCGGATTTGTTTCCCGCCTCCTCGTTGAGCCGCGCGATGCTGATCGCCAACTCGTTGGAGTCCGGGCTGTCCGGGAAGCGGCTCACGTACTTGGTGTAGATCGCGATCGCCCGGGCGTAGTTCTTGGACTTCTCCTGAATCAACCCGGCGTTGTACAGCGCCTTCTCGGCGTCGGCCGTGTCGGGGTAGGTGTCGAAGTACAGCTCGTAGATCGAGGACGCCTGGTCGAACTCGAGCAGGTCCTCGTTGAGCGCTGCGGCGTGGAACATGTCGTCGCGACTGCGTTCCCAGGCCGGGAACTCGCGTCCGACGCGGACGTACATCTGCGACGCGGAGGCCAGATCTTTGGTTTGGGTCTCGTAGATCAGCGCCGCGTTGTGCAACGCTTTGGGCGCATTGTCCGCACCCGGGTCGTTCGCGGCGATGGCGACGTAGGCCGCGATCGCCTCGCCGTACTTGCCCTGAGAGTTGAGGGTCTCGGCGTTTTTAAACGCCGCGCCCGAGCCGATGGCGCTGAGCACCTCTCGCTCCTCCTGCGACTCGGGAGGAACCTGTTGCTCGACGATCCCCGCCCACTTGGAGAGGTTCACCCAGTCCTGCTCGAAACGGTAGGAATCGAGGATGCGGGCCGAGGCGGCGCGCGCCGCGGCCGTATCGACGTGCTGGTAGACCAGGATCTCGAAGTACTCGCGCGCCTTGACGAACTGTCCGAAGGAGAAGTAGACGTTCCCCGCGCTGAACAGCAGGTTGGGCACGCGCTCGGGATTTTCCGAATCTTGCGGGAACAGCTCGACGTATTTATCAGACGCGTCGACCCAACTCTGCGCCGAGGGCGTCAGCTCGGCCATGGCCGGAGCCTTGGGCTCGATCTCGGAGTCGGGCTCGATCTCGACGTCCTTATAGGGTAGTCCGCCCTCGAGCTCGACCTGTTGTTCCCAGGATTTGACCAGCGAAAACGCCGACTCCTTGTAGTATTCTCCCGCGGGGTAGCGCAGCAGTCGCTGATACTCCTCGGCCGCCTCGGGGTAGCGCTCGGAGAAGAACAGCGACTCGGCCAAGTTGACCTGCGCCTCGTAGGTCTTCTCGCTCTCGGGATAGACCTCGAGGAATACCCGGTAGCTCTCGATCGCCTGGGCGTACTCGGCCTTGGCCGTGGTCATGTCGCCGTCCTTTTGGGCGAACTGCGCGCGCTCGTGATGGGTCGTGGCCGAGCCGTAGACCCCGAGCTCAAGCACCTCCAGGGCGCGGTTCTGCGCGGTGGGACGCAGCTGGTTGGACTCCCACCACTGGGTCCCGGGGCCGATCTTGTCCGGGAGCATGCCGCCGACGCGGATCGCGTTGGTGATGTCGCGGTCGCGCTCAAAGGCCTCCATCGTGCGGCTGTAGGCGTCCGGGACTTTGGGGTCGTCCGGATACATCGCGACGGCC
>JAVCCG010000147.1 GCA_030765605.1 Candidatus Alcyoniella australis | reverse complement strand
TGGTGCGGCAGGTCACGCAGCTCCGCGCGGCTGATGCGCGGGTAGCTTAGGTACGACTTGGACGCGGGGAACAGCAGCCAGGGCCCCCAGGTCAGCACCACCAGCGCCGCATTGTCCAAGAGCATGGTCAAGCCAAAGCCCAGCAGGCCCAGGCCGAGAAACACGTCGAACAGGCCGTCGCGATGATAGGACCAGTACAATCGGTTTCGCAGCTCGCGCTGTTCCATCGGCCGCTCCCGCATGACCCGTCCTCGGTCGGATCGAGGACGCGGCGGCGATATTGATCAGAACTGTTTGGTGTACTTGGTCTTCTCGCCGTCAGTCTCGGCGTACGTTTCGGCTTGGTAGCCGAACTGCTCGGATGTGATCGTGTCGTGGATCGGGTTGGTTTCGCCCGCGTTGTAGCCGCTGAGGTGGACCACGATTCCGTTGGGCTTGACCACGCGCTCGATCTCGCGCAGCTCGGCCTCCAGGTTCCAGCCGATGGCGTGGCAGGTCAAAAGCACGTCCACGTCGTTCTCGGGAATCTGCAGCGAATCCAGCTGGCCGTCCATGGCGTAGAGATTGTAGATCCGTTTACGCTTGGCCTTGTTGCGGATGAAGTGGCGCATACTCGAGCACGGTTCCACGGCGAACACGGTTAGCGCCTTATTGCAGGCCCAGAAGCTCAGCCTGCCGGTTCCCGCTCCGGCGTCGAGCACAATCTTATTGCACAGGTCGATTCCCTCGAGCGCCAAGCTGAAGTCGGTTCCGAGGTTCGAGCGGCGGTCGTAGATCTCGGGATGCTTGCAGTAGATCAGCAGGTCGGCCAGTTCCCAAATGCATTCATGGGCGGCCTTTTCGGACTCGCGGTCCTCGTCCAGCGGATCGTAACGCTTGAGGATCTCGGAGATGTAATCGCCGATCTGAGGCTGCATGGCCGTGAGGAAGCGTTTGATCGAGGGGTATTTGTGTAACACCACGGCCAGCGCACGGTCCGGCGCGCGCTGGGGAAGATAGGCGATCTGGAATCGCTCGAGCAGATACAGATCCTCGATGCTCAGATCAAGGTCGCCATAAAGCGAAAAAAGCTTGTCTGCGTGTCTCACAACCATAGGATATCATTGATACAGTTGCTCGGACAAGCAGTAAGATTTGTATGCGGATTTCGATTTGCTACAACGTTGAGCCCGGAACCGAATGTTATGTACGATAAATTATTGCTCCATCGACATCGGAGGCGCGTCGCATGGCTCTGAGAATGGTCGAAATCTTCGTGCCCGCGGCGGACAGCGATGACGCTCTGCGCATCATTCGCGAGCTGCCGATCGAGGCTGTTTGGAATCTGGAAACCGGCTCGGGTCAGATGATGATCCGCCTGCTGGTGAGTTCGGAGCACATCGAACAACTGTTGGACGTGATCGACCGGCGTTTTGCCACGGCCGACGGCTATCGCGTGCTGCTGCTGCTCGCCGCGGCGATCTATCTCTCTTCGTTGTGGTAGAGGTCTGTCCGAGTCTTTATTGCAGCCGCATCACCACGATGTAGCTTTTGTTGCCCGGCTTGGCAAAGGCCGCGGTCTCCAGCGGCTCGCCGCTTAGTTCCACGAACTTGGCCAGGTCGAACAGCGGTAGGTTGCCCACGAAAAAAACGCGTTCCATGTCCGCGGGCGTGATCTGCTCCACCAGCTGCTGATCGGAGCGAAAATGGATCGGCATGGTCAGGGTCAGCCGTTGGTCCACCAGCTCGGAAAAGGGCAGGGCGTATTGCCAGGCCGATAAATGCAGCCGCACGTCCGGGCGTTCGTCGAAGTAGATTTTAAAACCGTTGAACGGCATGTGCATGCTGTAGTTGAAAAACACGTCCACCGGCCCGTGTTGCGCCTGCCGGTCGATGTAGTCCATTGACTCGCGTAGACCAAATCCCGCGGGCCAGCCCTCGATGTGTTGCCAGCGATCGCGCTGCGCCAGCGGCGCGTGGATCGGATCGTCGACGATTCTCCACGAGTGGTAAGCGTAGATCGACGCCATCAGCGCCAGCACCAGCAGCGGCAGGGCCGCGATGAACGGCGCCCTCGCCGACTTGAGCATCCGGCCTGCGCGCTCGCAAATTTCAAACAGCGCCCATGCCGCGCCGATCAGCACGAAGGGCACTGTGAACAGCAAGTAGCGCGGGTAGAGCTTGTTGGCCAGCGTGATCTCGATGACCACGGCGCCGAGCACGACCAGGACCAGGGCCAGAGCGTCGGCCCGGCGGCGGTAGAGCATGATCACGGCAAAGGCCGCGAACAGCAGCAACGCGGGCAGGCCGAGGTAGACCAGTCCGGCGTCCGCCGCCACCCTCAGGTTGTCCGACACTCCGGCGGCCAAGCCGCGCGCCGAGCCGAGCAGATATTTCGACAGCGTCTCGAAACGTTCGCTGTCCAGCGCACGATTGGGGTAGAAATTGACGCCCCAGCGCATTGCCAGCCCGATCGCCAAGCTTGCGGCCACTGCCGCCGTTGCACGCCGATCGGGCGCTTGCCGTTTGTCCAGGGCCGCGGCCAACCACAGCAACGGCGGGAAGATCAGGTAGTAGACGCAGTAGCGCTTGGTGATCAACGCCGCGCCGAGCACCAGGCCCAGCAGCCAAAAGCTGCCCGGCTTGGAGCGGTAGAGCATGCGGTACGTCAGGTAGAAGGCAAGCACGCCCCACGCTGTTGCCAGCGGGTCCATGATCCCCAGGCGATCGTGGAACACGGCGAAGGGGCACAGGGCATAAAGCAGGCCGACCAGGTAGGGCGCGGCGCGATACTTATTGCCGATCAGCTCGCGCGTCAGCAGCAGCGTGCCGATCAAGCTCAGCAGTCCACAGAGCACTGCGGACAGTCGCATGGCGTACAGCGGGTCGCGGAACAACGGTATCAGCGGGCTGGAGATCCAGAAGTACAGCGGCTGCTTGCCCACCGCATCAAAAGAGACAAAGGCATTTGACGGGCTTTGAAAGATCTGTTGGGTCCAGCGCAGATGGCCCAACTCGTCGTTAAACGGCGGCAAATCCAGCAGGCTTGGCAGGCGTAACGCCAAGTATACTGCGCAGAGCAATATCAGCCACAGCGCGATCAGCGCCCTGGAGCGTTTGGGCGGCTGCGGCAAATCAATCGGTAAGGGGACCACAACAGGAAAGTATAGCCCAAGAAACTGTTTGTCGGGACGCGCGGTTTTGTTAATCTGACTAAGACAACATGAACTGGATAATATTTTCCTCGATGGACTTTCGTCGCTCAACTGTTCTTTGCGCATTGCTGCTGATGTTGGTGACGTGCTGCGCGTGCTGCTCCGGCCAGGCTGACGGCGTAGAAGATTCGTCGACGCAGCGACCCGACCCCGGAGTATCCGACGGCAATCTTGAGTGCGGCATGCGCCGGGTCTTTGATCTGAGGATCGGCGAGTCAGTCCAGGTGGAGTTCCAGGGCCGCGATCCGATCGAGATCGAGCTGCTGCAAGTTCAAAGCGAATTTGACGATAAACGCGGTGCGTTACGGCGTTCACTGGTCCAGGTCGCGGTGAACGGCACTGCGCTGTGGATCGAGTCGGGCAACTACACGCTGCCAATATCGATCAACGGCGTGCAACTGGATTGCCCGGTCACCGCGGACTACTACGCGAACAGCAACGAGGACCGCTGGGGTCTGCAACGGGACGCGCGCCTGCGCGTCTGGCGCGATGGGTGCCCGCTGTTTTGCGCGGACGATTTTTACTATCCGCTGCCGCAGCAGCGCTGGATGGAGAATCGCACGCAGGCGGGCAACGAGCCCACTGACGATTACCTGCCGTTCATGCGTTCGATCTACTACCACTCGGGCGTGGATCTGGGCGGGGTCGAGGCGCTGGACACGGTGGCCGCGGCGACCGCCGGTCTGGTGGTGCTGGCCCACGGCGAGGTGCTGCCGGGCTATGAGCAGACCCCGGCGCAGCTCGAGCAGCACATGGGGCGCGATCGCATCGACGTGGTCTACCTGCTCGACGATCGCGGCTGGTTCTATCGCTACAGCCACCTCTACGGCGCTTTTCCCGAGGTGCGAATCGGGGAGCAGGTCGTTGCGGGTCAGCCGATCGGCCTGCTGGGCAAGGAGGGATCGAGCGGCGGCTGGTCGCATCTGCACTTCGAGATTATCTGCGAGCAGCCATCGGGTCTGTGGGGCACTGAGGCGGCCTACGCCTACCTCTGGGAGGCCTACCTCGAGCAGCACGATCCGCGGCTGATCGCAGTGGCGCGGCCCCATCGCTACGGCGTGCCGGGCGACCTGATCGAGCTCGATGGCTCGCGCTCGCGAAGTATGGCGGGCCAAATCGTAGAGTATCGCTGGCACTTCCACGACGGCCAAATTGCGAGCGGTCAGCGAGTCTCGCGGGTTTACGACCAGCCGGGGTTTTTCACCGAGCTGCTCCAGGTGCGCGACGATCAGGGCAACACGGCCTTTGATCCGGCGGTAGTGCAGATCGTGCATCGCAATCACCTGCCGCTCTACAGCTATTTGCACGCGGCGCATTACCCCTCGCAACAGGTGCGGGCCGGGGAGTCGGTTGTGTTCAAGGCACGGCTGATCGGCATCGGTGGCGGGTCAGAGGTCTGGGATTTCGGCGACGGCAGTCCGCTTGCGAATACCGAGTCGGACAGCAGCCCCGTGGGCGGCTACGCCCAAATCGAGCATAGCTACGACGCGGCGGGCGACTACCTGGTACGGGTACAGCGCGTGAACAAGCGCGGCGAACCCTCGATCGTCCGGCTCTGGGTGCGGGTGAAGCCGTAGCCCTCTACTCGAAGGTCGCTGGCGGCAGGTCCGCGGGAGCGGCTCCCCATTCAAGGTTCGGCTCGGGCCCCATCTGCAAAATCAGCTCTCCGCCCGCGGCGATCTGATCGTAGGTCAGCCAGGCGCGCGACAACGGCTCGCTATCGAGAGTCGCGGATTGGATGTAGACGTTCTCGACGCTCAGGCCGCGGGCCTCGATCACGAACTCGTCCTGGCTGTTGCGCGGCCGCAGGCTCACGCGTGGGAAGATCGGCGCGCCCAGCAGGTAGACCGGTTCGCCCACAGTCACCTGGTACAGCCCGAGCGCGGCCAGTGCGAACCAGGCCGACATCGTGCCCGCGTCGTCGTCCATCTCCGGGATCATCCCTTCGGGATCGAGGCGAAAGATCCGGCCGTGGTACGGTGCGCTCCACTTCTCATGGGTGCCGTACCACTGGTTGACCTTCTCGCACAGCAGCGAGCGCACCAGCCGTTGGCTGCGCCAGGGCGCGCCCGCGTAGTGGAATAGGAACGGCGCGTGGATGTCCGGCTCGTTCCCCTGGTTGTAAAGCTCCTGCTCAAAGAAGTGGATCAGATCGTCGAGGAATTGCTGTGGCCCGCCGTCGAGCTCGATGATCCCAGCCACATCGTGGGGCACGGCCCAGCGGTATTGCCACAGCGTCCCCTCGTATAGCCCGCGCGCGTGCACCGTGTCCGCGTCATCGCCCATCACCTTGAAGTGCTCGTTCCAGGTCGACTCGTATTGCGCGGCCTGCGCCAGCAGCGCGTCACGCTCAACGTCGTGACCCAGATCTTCGGCGATCTGCGCCGCGGCCCACAGGTCGAAAGACGATTCGAGCCGACTGTCCGGAGTGCCGAACTCCAGGCCCTCGACCTCGCTAAGGATCGCGTCGTATGCCTGTTGCAGCTCGTCCGGCGCGAGCAGGCCCTTGCGCCGAGCGTCGAGCAGCAGGGCCGCCGAGTGCTCGGTGCGCACGTTGGGGTAGGGCTCATGGTCCGTGGACCAATCGGCCTTGCCCTGTACGTAGAGCTCGACCAGCGAACGCGCCAGGTCGGAGTAACGCCGGGGGTCGAGCAGCGAGATCAGGGGGTATTTGGTGCGGTGGGTGTCCCACAGCGACCAGCCGTGATAGTGCCTGTGGTCCGTGGCCTGATGCAGCTCGCCGTCCGTGCCGCGATAAATGCCAGCGGAGTCGGTAACGTCGGCCGGGTAGAGCAGCGAGCGGTAGAGCATGGTGTAGAACAGCCTACGCAAATTATCGTCGCCCTCAACGTAGGCCGTGTGCAACAGTTCGTTCCAGGCCAGGCGCGCGGACTCGCGCAGCTCCTCGAACTCCAGGCCGTTAAGTTCGGCGTCACGCTGGGCGCGCGCGGAATCCACGTCAACGCTGGAGAGTCCGACCTCGACCCTCAGCGGCTGAGCTGAGGGCGCGAACCAGACGCGCAGGTTGGCGTCGCCATCCAGCGGCTCGAGCTCGACGTAGGGCTCGCTGAAGCGCGCGCTGAAGAACAGGGAGTAGCGCCCTTCGCCGCAGACGTTGGCGCCCGAGAGCATGCCGTGGATCTCGTCTGCGCCCGGACCGGGCTGCCAGAAGGATGCGGGCGGGCCGTTCAGCGGCTGGTCGAGCACGATTAGCAGCGAGCGTTCGACGTCCGCGGGGAAGGTGTAGCGATGCAGCCCCGAGTGTGCGGCCACGCAAAGCTCTACGTCGATCGGCCCGACAGAGCTTTCCAGGCCCACGGAATAGAAGCCCGGCGTTGCCTGCTCGCCGGCCTTGTCCATCACGGCCAGCCGTTGCAGCTCGCTGCCGGCCAGCGGCAGCAGCAGCAGGTCCGCGCCCGCGCCCGAGCAGCCCACGCCGTTGATCCGCGTGTGGGAAAATCCGCGCGCGATGTTGATGCGAAAGTCGTAGCCGCTGTGCCCGCGCACCAGGGTGTCCGGCCCGAGCTTGACCATGCCAAAGGGGTATGAGGCCGCCGGATGGAGCTGGCCGTGATCGCCCGATGTGCCCATCAGCGGGTCGACCAGCGCGGTGAGGTCCTCCAGGTCGGGTTGATCGTCATCGTCGTCGAGCTGATCGTCGTCGGATTGATCGTCGTCGGGCTGATCGTCGTCGGGCTGATCGTCGTGGTCAGCGTCGGATAGATCGGCGCAGGCGGACAGCAGCGCAATCAGCATTACGATCAGCAACAGCTTGCGTCCCCACGCCATAACAGCCCTCCGATTGTGGATTTTATAGAGCATTTAATCGGGGATTGAAGCGATCCGCGGTCATTTTGATCCTTTGCACCGCGCTGCTTGCGCCGAACGCGGCTCTGGCCGTGGACGCCTGCACCTGGGGCTACGAGGTTGGGGCGAACGCGTCCGGGGAGCGGCTGCTGGCCGCCGGAGCGGTCTGGGAGGACCGCTTTTACGTGGTGGGCGGCAGGCTGTTCAACACCACGATTTACGACAACATGTGGTCCTACGACCCCATCGGCGATACCTGGGAGGTCCTGACTCTGCTGCCCGAAAACGTGGTCGCCTCCTGCGCCGTGGGCTATGAGGGTAAGATCTTCTCGGTTGGCGGCGCCACCGGGCTGCCGTTTAGCGAAATCGACAAGCTCTACATCTACGATATCCAGGGCGACACCTGGTCCCAAGGAGCCGACCTGCCCGCGAAGCGTTTCAACACGACCTGCGGGATGCTCGACGGCAAGATCTACTCCGCCGGGGGGTACGATTCGGGCAACCAGGCCGAGCTGTACATCTACGACATCGAGCAGGACACCTGGAGCAGCGGTCATGATATGCCGACGGTCGTAGCCGGCGCGCGGACCCGCAGTTGACCGATTACGAACAGATCGAGTGCAGTGTGGACCTGGGCGACGCCGAGGCCGGATCCTACGATCTGACCGTGACCACGGACAACGGCGAAGGGACCCTGGCGAGCGCTTTCGCAATCACGGCGCCTCCAGACGGCGATGACGATGATGACGACGCTACGGGCGGCGACGATGATGACGACGACTCGGGGTGCTGCGGCTGAGCAGATCGATAAACGATCAACCACGCAGGGATTGATCGGAAGCCGGGTATCCGTTGACGGACTAGGACACCCCGCCATCAGCGTGGGGGGAGCGTTTTCCCTTGGTTGCCTTCGCATAGATCAGCAAGGGGACAATCCCTAAAACGCTGCCAATGACAACTCCCACTAGAGCGCCCCCAGCGCCGGCCAATGACCAGCCGACAACGATGTAAACGATGATTGCATTCATCCCCAGGGGGATCGCCACGGTGATAAAGGCGAAGACGATGTTGATCAGCGCGAAAGTCCCACCAAAGACCATCAGGAGAGTCAGTAACGGTGTCTTGAGGTCGATGCGGTCGGCCGATGCCTTCACCGCGGATCTGTCATCCGCGGGAATTCCCGAGGTGTCACCCAGGTAGGAGCCGTTGAACGACACCTCTTGCAGACCCAGCACGCCTTGCAGGTTGGTGCCCTCAAGCGTCGTACAACGGAAGCTCGTCTTGGGGGAGATCTGCGCTTCCGAGAGGTCGGCGCCGGTAAGGTTGGCCTTGCGCAGGTCTGCCCCCGAGAGGTCCGCGTGAACCAACTTGGCGTTGCCCAGATTCGTATTGGTTAGTTTGGCATCCGAGAGGTTGCATCTCGAGAGATTGGCTCCCTTCAATGGCAGCGGAGACATGTCGACGCCGACCAGGATCGCTCCCGAGAGGTCGTTGCCTTGCTCCAACTGCTTTTTCAGGGTGTTGTGAAAAGCGGCTTTATTGTCGTTCGGAAGGTGTTCCCAGCAGAATTCCGTGCCCGGCAGCGCTTGCTTGGCGCAGCCCTGACCCTTCTTCACGTGGGAACATTTCTTGGTTGTTTCGTCAGACTTCCGAGGTGCTGGGAGTTCAGTGGACGGGCTGGGCTGGGCCTCGGCATCGGGTATCGGGTTTTGTGAGGCCGTACCCTCCGCGCCGTCATTTGAAAGTTGCGCGCGGATCTCATTGATAAAGGTATCCAGATCCGCACTGACCACAACCGTCAACTTTATCTCTGTCGTATCGCCGGCTTGGTCGGTCAGCACGATGCCGAGTGTCTTGCCCTTGCCGAACTTATACGGCTCCACTCCGGCCAACTCAGTTAGGGGGAAGCTCGAAATAGTGCTCTTCTTGAAGTGTATTATTCGCAGCTGGGTCAGCACGATTCCTTCCTTGCCGTTGCCCATAATCGTATTATCGCAGAAGAGCAACCATTTCTCGCCCTGCTCGAGGGTCACGAACTTCTCGAAGTTGTTGAGGACTTTTTCTTTGTCGATTACCTCTCGATACATCGTTACCTCCATGGCCCGAATCAATCGTGATATGGGATGCGGCCCGGTTGCCAAACTCCCGATGAATCCAAAGTGGATTCGATCAATTTGCGACCCAATGCAATCTGCTTGACTTTTGACAAGAAAAGGTACCAAAAGTCGCCCTTTTTCCCAAGAGGTATTTTATAATAGGCTCGTATCGTATTAATACTAACGTACAAGGTTGTTGTATTGGTCGCTGCTTGGTGGATAGCCCTGATTATTCCTGCGCTAAATCCCGGGCGTAGCGGAAGCAGATGATGATCGCGGTGACGAGCTGGAGCTGACGCCCGAGCAAGCCGAGCTGTTCGAACTTGCTCACGAGGCGCGGCTGGAGCTGTTCCAGGCGCTCTCCCCGATGGGAAACTAATTCTCACGCCAAGAGATAGAGCAAGAACGAGATCGGATGCATTTGGTGCGTCAATCCTTCCTGGAGGAAATGCAGGCCCAGACGCCCGACTTCCCCAGTCTGGCCCAAAGGTTAAAGCGAGCCGATAACGGGCCTGAAGTCGATTCCTTCAACACCATGATCGACGCTGAGGCTGCGTTTCACGCCAGTCTCACACCCTTGCAGCGTCAGAAGCTGGTCGATCTTGACCAGCATCGTCCGCCACCGATGCATCATTGAACGATCCCTGACAATGCCGATCTCCCTTTGGCGGATTGGCCAAATCGGTCAAAGGTCGGTGGGGTATTACATGGGGAAAGCGCTGATCACCCCTGGCGCTTTTTCCTCTTTTTATCTTTCGTGTGCCCACTCCGCAGTGAAGTGGTCTTTTAATATCGAACAGTGCAATATTCGAGTTCAATTTGGATGCGATACAGACCGATACCCATTGATACTTATTCGTCACTGATTTTTGCGCGGTTGGCCGGTACCTTGACAATGTCAACTGCTGCCCTGCGAGCGCCCGAACGGAGAGAGCCATGCAAATCAAATTTACCAATTTACCAATCGCAATCGCCTGCGTTCTGGCCTTGGTCGCGTTCAGCGCTTCGGGTTGCCCCGGGCCGCCTCAGGCCGGCAAGGCGTCGCAGCCGCACGCGGATCAGGCCCCGGTCAAGGTGCGGGCCACGACCATCGCGGCTCAGCCGTTCTCGCGCATTATCGAGTTCAGCGGCTCGATCGAGGCGGTCAACGACGTGACCGTGATCTCCGAGACTGCCGGTAGGGTCGTGATCGATCGGCTCGAGATCGGTGCCCGCGTGAAGAAGGGCGACGCGCTGGTCAGCGTGGACAGCGAGCCGTACCGCATTGAGCTCGACGCGGCGCAGGCCGCAGTGTCCCAGGCCACGGTCGGCCTGGAGCAGGCTCAGGACCAGCTCGATCGCGCCGGACTGCTGCACGACAAACAGCTGATCTCGGACGCGGACTTCGATCAGATCAAGTACGCCCAACGCAACGCCCAGGCCGTCCTGGAATCGGCCGAGGCGAAGCTGTCTTTGGCCCGGCGCTCATTGCGCAACGCCACTGTGCGCGCACCGTTCGACGGTGTGATCGCCGACGATCTGGTCTCACTGGGCGACACCTTGGGTCAGGGCACCGCAGTTGCCCAACTGGTCGATCCCGGCCAACTGCAATTAATGATCGGTGTGGGCCAGGAGGAGATCGATGCTGTCCAGCCGGGCATGGAGGCTCGGCTGAGCATCCCGACTTTGGGCGAGAGCGAGCTGCGCGCCAATGTGGCGCGAGTGGGGGTCAAGGCGCTGGAGCCGACCATGACCTACCCGGTGCAGCTCGAGCTGATCGATCCGCCCGACTCCGTTCGGGTGGGGATGATCGCCACGGTACAGATCCCGGTGTTGTCCATTGAACAGGCCTTCTCCGTGCCGATCGACGCGGTCTTCCAGCGCTACGGCAAGAGCTACGTGTTCCTGATCGACAACGGCGCGGTCCGCGAGCAACAGGTGACGCCCGGTCCGCAGAACGGACGGCGGGTCGTGCTCCAGGACGGGGTCGAGGCCGGCGATGCGATAGTGACCGTGGGAAACGAGAAGCTGAACGACGGCTCGACCGTCGAAGTCGTGGAGTAGGGCGATGTCGCTGCCGAGCTTTGTTGTCAAGCAACCGGTGATGGTCAACCTGCTGATGGTCGTGGTGATCATCGCCGGGCTGTTCGCGATCTTCAACATGCCGATCGAGCGCCACCCCTCGGTGACGATCGAGATCGCGATCGTCAGCGCCACCTACCCGGGCGCCTCGCCGCTGGACGTCGAGCGGCTGATCACCCTGCCGCTGGAGGATCGGATTCGGACGCTGTCGGACATCGAGCAGGTCTACGCCCAGAGTTACGAGGGGCGTGCGCTGATCTTCGTCGAATACGACAGCGACATCGAGGATTACGAGATCGCGGTCACTGATCTCAAATCGGAGATCGACCGCATCAAAGGCGAGCTGCCCCAGGAGGCCGCGGACTCGCTGCAAGTAATTAAAATCAAGTCCAGCGATCTGCGCTCGGTGCTCGACGTGACCCTCACCGGCGAGTACGGCGTTGCCGGGATGGAGCAGCTGGCCGAAGAGATCAAGCAAGCGATGCTCGACATCGATGGCATTAAGAAGGTCGAAATCAGCGGCGTTCCCACCCGCGAGGTGCGCGTCGAGGCCGACCGCTCGCGGATCGAGGCCCACGGCGTAACGCTCAATCAGATCTACATTGCAATCCAGCGGGCCAACAGCGATTTGCCCTCGGGCCGGATCGACCTGGGGACCAAGGAACTGATCTTCAGCCCCAGCGGCCAGATCCAGAGCGCGCGGCAGATTGCCGACGTAGTGGTGCTCAGCGACCGGCAAGGGCGCTCGGTGCGCGTGGGCGACCTGGCGCAGGTGGTCGATGGCTTTGACGAGGACCAGGTCACCAGCCGCCTCAACGGTGAAAAGACGGTGACCATCGAGCTGTTCATGAAGGACGACGGCTCGGTGATCGACCTGGCGCGTCAGGCCCGTACTGTGATCGAGGACTTTCAGGGCCGGATCAACGACGTGACGATCTCGGTGCAGAAGGACACGTCCGAGGACGTCAGCGACAGCATCCGCGCGCTGTCGGGCAACGCGCTGGTCGGTCTGGTGCTGGTGGCGCTGCTGATGACTTTCCTGATCGGCGCGCGTAGCGGAGCCCTGGCCGTGATCGGTATTCCCTTCGCCTTCCTCTTCGCCTTTGCCGCTCTGAGCTGGATCGGCGAGACGATCAACACGCTGTCGTTGTTCGGCTTCATCCTGGTGCTGGGGATGGTGGTCGACGACGCGATCATCGTCATCGAAAACGTCTACCGTCATTTGGAGATGGGCAAGGATCGGGTCCAGGCGGCGATCGACGGCACGCACGAGGTGATGTGGCCGGTGGTCGCGGCGGTGCTGACCACCGTGGCAGCGTTTCTGCCGCTGCTGATGACCGAGGGTCGAATCGGCAAGTTTATCTACGTGCTGCCGGTGGTGGCGATGCTCGCGCTCGCCGGATCGCTGGTCGAGGCGCTGGTGGTGCTCCCCTCGCATTTGGCCGACTTCGGCAGGCTGCCGCACAACCACAGCCGCCGCCTGGGCGATCGGATGTTCCGCCGCCTGCTGGCGATATATCGACGGCTGATCGGCAAGGCGCTGCGCCACCGCTATCTGGTGGTCGGCGGCACCGTGGCCGCGACTCTGCTGGTGACGATGGCCGCCGCGACGCTGCTGCGGGTCGAGCTGTTCCCCCGCGAGGACAGCTCGAGCGAGGAGCTGATCGTCCGGCTGCCGGTGGGCACGCGGCTGGACGTGACCGACGGCGTGCTGGCCGATCTGAGCAAGCGGATCATCGACGAGTTGCCCCAGACCGACGTCGAGTCGGTGACCGTGCTCGCCGGGATGGTGATCCAACATCGCAGCCGGATGACCACCACCGACGGCGGAATGATCACCGTCAACTTTACGGAGAATTCCGACCGTCGCACCAACCAACAGATCAAGGCCGACATTCGCAAGATCGTCGACGGCATTCCCGAGATCAGGTCGGTGCAGTTTCAGGCCGGCAGACACGGGCCGCCGGTTGATTCGGCCGTGGACATCCGGATCAAGGGCTCCGACCTGGAGAAGATGCAGACCATCGCCACGATGATCGAGCAGGACCTGAACGCGATTCCGGGCGTTTCCGACGTGCGCACCGACTTCCAGACCGGCAAGTCCAAGCTGCGGTTCATTCCCGACCGCGTCAAACTCTCGGCCTACGGCATCAGCATCGCCGAGCTCTCCAGCGAGCTGCGGATGTCGATCGAGGGGTTCGAGGCGACCTCGTTTCGCGATAAGAGCGACGACGAGGTCAAGGTCTGGGTGATGTATCGCGAGGACGACCGCGCCGGGCTCGAGCAGCTGCGCAAGCTGCGGATCGGATCGTCGCTGGGCGTCAGCGTACCGCTGAGCGAGCTGGGCACCTTTGCCACCGAGCAGACCCTCGAGGCGGTCAACCGTTACGAC
The DNA here is from genome assembly GCA_030765605.1 of Candidatus Alcyoniella australis. Lineage (NCBI taxonomy): Bacteria > Candidatus Lernaellota > Candidatus Lernaellaia > Candidatus Lernaellales > Candidatus Alcyoniellaceae > Candidatus Alcyoniella > Candidatus Alcyoniella australis. The sequence continues at coordinate 6,274 of JAVCCG010000147.1, read as the reverse complement.
GGTCGGCGGGTGATTTCGGTTACCGCCAACGTCGACAACCAACAGGCGACCTCGGAGGAGGCCAACGGGACCATCCGCGAGCTCTACGCCAACGTCCCGTCGCGCTTTCCGGGCAACTCGCTGGAGTTCTCCGGCGAGGCCAAGCAGCAGAGCGACGTATTCGGCGACCTGTATTACGAGTTCCTGATCGCGCTGATCTTGATCTACATGATCCTCGGATCGCAGTTCAAATCGTTCGCCCAGCCGCTGGTGGTGATGATTACCGTGCCGTTCTCGATCCTCGGCGTGTCGATCGGGTTGATCGTGATGGGGATGAAATTCTCGATGGTCGCCGGGATGTCGGTGATCGCGCTGGCCGGGGTGGTGGTCAACGACTCGCTGGTGCTGGTCGACTTCGCCAACGTGCGCAAACGCGCCGGGATGGCGATCAACGAGGCCGTGGCCGACGCCGGGGCCCAGCGTATGCGGCCGATCCTGATGACGACGTTCACCACCATCGCCGGGTTGATGCCGATGGCCTGCGGCCTGGGCGGCGAGGGGCTGATGTGGAAGCCGATGGCGATCTGCATGATCTGGGGGCTGGCGTTCGCCACGCTGCTGACGCTGTTCGTGATTCCCTGCGCCTACTCGCTGCTTGAACACTGGCGGCTGCGGCTGTTGGGATTGATCGGGCGCTCGGACGCGCAGTAACGAGGAATCGTCCGGCCGGACTACAACAGCAACGTCGCTATTTGTGGTCCAGTCCCTTAATAATCGCCGGACCCGCGCTGGCGCCGATGCGGTCGGCCCCGGCCTCGATCATCTCCAAGGCTGTTTGAGTATCGCGGATTCCGCCGCTGGCCTTAACCCCCATATCGGTTCCGACCGTGGCGCGCAGCAGACGCACGTCGTCCACCGTTGCGCCGCCGCTGGAGAACCCGGTGCTGGTTTTGACAAAATCGGCTCCGGCGGATTGGGCGATGCGGCAGGCCGCGACCTTCTGCTCGTCACTGAGTAGACAGGTCTCGATGATTGTCTTGAGCACGATCGGTTGCGGGGCCGCATCACGCACCGTGCGGATGTCTTGCTCCACGCTTTGCAGGTCGCCCGCGATCAGGTCGCCGACGTTGATTACCATATCGATCTCTGTGGCTCCCAGCTCCACGGCGCGCCGCGCCTCGGCCGCCTTGGCCGCGCTCTCCATTGCGCCCAGGGGGAAGCCGATTACGCTGCAAACCTTGACCGCGCTGTTTGCCAGTCGCTTGGCAACCTGGGCCACGCGATTGGAGTTGACGCAGACCGACTTGAATCCAAAGCGCAGCGCCTCGTCGCACAGCCGGTCAAAGTCCGCGCTCAGCGCGTCGGGCTTCAGCAGCGTGTGGTCGATGTAGGACGCGAGCTGCTGCGGGCTGATCGTGGCTCGGTCCGGGCTCGCCTGCAGATCGATCAATCCCGGCGGAAGCTGCGCAATGTCGGGGAAGCTGGTCTGGGTTCCGTTGGACTGCACGCTGATCGAGGCGATGGTGTTGGCGCGTCGAATCGCCTCCTCTAGCGGCTGTCCGGCCGCCATGAAGAACGCCAGGCTGCCCACGAAGCAATCGCCCGCGCCCGTGGTGTCGATAGCGCGTACCGGTTGGACCGGCACGTGACGCACCGCGTCAGCGGTCACCAGCAGGCTACCGTGCTCGCCCAGGGTCAGGATCACCGATTTGGCCCCGCGTTCGAGCAACACCCGCGCCGCGATTTGCGCCTGCTCCACGCTCTGGGCGGGCAGTCCGGTGAGCAGCTCGGTCTCGCTTTGATTGGGGCAGAACACGTCGCTGAGCTGATAGCATTCGGCGGGCAGCTCGGCGCGGGCCGGCGCGGGATTGAAGATCGTCGTGACCCCGTGCTCGCGGGCGATGCGCAACGCGGCGAGGCTGATCTCCAGCGGGCTCTCGAGCTGGCAGACCAGCACCTGCGACGCGGCAATGACATCGCGCGCGGCCTCGACCTCGTCAACGGTCAGCAGGTCGTTGGCCCCGGTGACGATGATGATCGAGTTGTTCCCCTGCGCATCGACAGCGATCGGCGCGACTCCGCTGAACGCCTGGTCGGTGAACACCACGTGGCGCGTGTCGATCCCCAGCCGCTTGAAGTTGGCCAGGGTATCCTCGCCAAAGGTGTCGCGGCCGAGTTTGGCGACCATGCTCACCGCGGCTCCGAGCTTGGCGGCCATCGCCGCCTGGTTGGCCCCCTTGCCGCCGAAGCCGATGGCGAAGCGCTCGCCGTGCAGGGTCTCGCCCAACACCGGCAGACGCGGCACGTAGCTGATCAGGTCGATGTTGCACGCTCCGACCACGCAGATTCTCGGTTGGTCCATTGTCGCTCCTGGGTTGAGTCTCAAGGGCGTCGGGCAGGGATCATTAGACAGGTTTCTACTGTATTGCACACCGCGCGTGCAACCACTGGGCCGGTTGCGGCGCTGTCGGCGGAATGGTCTGGGTCCAATTGTGGGTCGCCCGATGCCGAGCTGCTATTTCTCCATTGAATCCAGAGTCGAGTCGACCAGAGCGGTCAAATCGCGGATCGCCACGACATCGGGATCGACTTCCGGGATCAGCGGCTGCGCGAGCAGCGCGTCGGCCCAGTCCGCGAACTCGTAGTCCTCGTACTGCAGCATGCCGCTGAACTGGAAGACCTCGATCCGCCGCACGCCCGCGGCCTTGGTCGCGGCCACGTCCGCGGCCAACTGGTCCGGCGATTCGTAGCCGTTGTTGCCCGTGGTCCGGACCAAACCCAGGTCGACCACCGCCGCGTCGCCGTACAACTCGCGGGCCTTGGTCGCGTACATATAGGCGAAGTAGGGCGATATGCCGAACGTGCCCACGTAGTGCGAGTATTCGGTGGTGTAGGCGCAGGGAGCTATGCGGTCCCAGTCGATGCCGTCCATCGGGATGTTGCACACGTCCTGGATGTCCGTGTCGCCGTCGTCCAGGTCGTCGACCAGGAACGGGAAGGTTGTGATCTGCACCTCGTATCCGCGTTGCTGGATCTGCTCAACCATCGCCTGATACTGCGCCAACGAGACTTGGAACATCTCCCGGTTCAACGTTCCCTCGAAGATCTCCAGCAACAGGGCGAAGTCGCCCTCGGCCCAGGCGTTCTGGATCTGCTTGTCCAGCGGCGAGCCCAGCTCCATGTTGATCGAGATCGTATCCACGCTGTGGGTCACCGTGTCCAGCCAGTTCAGGGCGGCGTCAACGTCCGCGCCGAAAGTATCGATGTTGGTCTCGCTGGGGAACCCGCCGACCGAGGCATACGGGCAAAGCGTGATCAAGATGCCCAGACCCTCAGCCTGCTCTAGGAGGGTCGCCAGGTTGGCTGAGCCGATCGAGCTCGGAGAGGCCCCGAGGTAGATGCGGAAGCCGCGTGTGGCGAACTCGTCGAGGTAGGGCAGCACGGCGGTGTGGGTGTAGGTCTTGATGCTGTACTCGAACTCGATGTCGTCGTCATCATCGTCATCGTCATCATCATCGTCGTCGTCAACGTCGTCGTCGGCAGCATCGTCGTCGTCGGCAGCATCGTCGTCGTCGTCCGACTCGTCATCGTCGCCTGCACAGGCCGCCACCAACAGCAGCGCGCACGCACAGCAGATCAGACACAGCAGAAACCACGTTTGTTTGCACATTTTCCGGCTCCCATTTCCCTGCAAAGGTTCAGCCCATGCCGTCCATCATTGAGGACAGCAACAGATCGTCCTGGCGCGCCTGTTGTTCGAACAGCTCCTCGGCCGTGTCCGCGTCCTTGTTGCGCAGCGCCTCGAGTAGTCGGTAATAGAGATCGAGCGAGGTCCGGGAGTTGTCGGCCAGCTGGGAATAGAGGCCGATCACCTGTTGCATCACCTGACGCACGGTGTTCAGTGTGAACACGAAGATCCGGTTGCCGCTGGCCTTGGCCAACTCGTAGTACAGCGCGAAGTCCGGTGCTGCCCTAATCAACTGTTGTTGCTTGCAAAGAACGGCCATTCAAGCTTTGAATCTTACGGGCTTTTACCAGATTGCCAAGGGATCAAACATATGTTGCAGGCGAAAACAGTAATAGTGGTCTGTTATTTCAAGTGGTTGCACATCTATTAACAACAATTGGCTAGGGAAGCACCCTGGTTCGCCCGGTGCCGGTTGTAGTAGGCGTGGTACTCGTCGAGGTACCACAGCAATTCGCCGTCCAGTTCACTCCCCGCCTTCCGAGGGCCCCATTCGCCATGACGTTCCCGGAAGGTCTTTAATCCATTCGGCAAAGACAGAGTACATGTCCCGGATGCCAATGAGCCGGCCGGCCGCGTCCACCTTCCCCGTCCACACCAAGTCTCTTTCTTTGTTGCCGACAATCCCGCTATTGAACCTCCGGCCAGGCGGAAGAAGTCCTCTTCCCTCAATCGTGTCGAATGCACGGTGTACATACTCGAGTTTTGCTTCGTCCGGCGAGCCGATCACCAGGCAGAAGCTCCAGTCGTCACCCTTCGCGTGGATCTTACCCTCGTGGATCGTGCACCCTGCCAGCAGTTCCGGGCTCAGGGTCGAGAAGAGGAGCCTGTAGCAGCTAGCCATTAGTTTGAATCCAGTCGAGAACTCATTAGGGTCGAAGAGAATCCCGATGGCGTGGCTGACGGCGCCAGCAGCGCGTGCATCGCCCAGATTCATCAATCCATCGGCGGCTGCCTTCATGACCCGCCAGTCCGTATCCCTAACTACGCCGACGAGTGGTTTGATCGCTCGCACGTCACCCAACGCCCAAAGCGCCTCGGCCGCCCGCAACCGGACATTTGCGACTTCGCTCCCAAGGGCGCCGATTAGCGGCTCGACCGCTCGCGTGTCGCCCAGCTCCCCTAGCGCCTTAGCGACGGCCTCGTGGATTTTATGTCCATAGCCATCGCCGTCGTTGAGGGCGCGGATGAGCGGTTCGACCGCTCGCGTGTCGCCCAACTTCCCGAGTACCTCGGCAGCACACTGCCGGACATCCGCGTCCTCATCCGTAAGGGCGCGGATGAGCGGGGCGACGGCTCGGGTGTCGCCCAGCTTCCCCAAGACCTCGACGGCGTGCTCCCGGAGTTCCGCGTCCCGTTCTCTGAGGACTCGGATTAACGGCTCGACCACCTCTGACTTGCCGCTACGCCCAAGTCGCAGGAAATCATCGTTTTCGCCCTTGACCCACCGGGCCCACTCCGGATGGCCCAACAACGCCAGCGCCTTGGCAGCACACTGCCGGACATCCGCGTCCTTATCCGTAAGGGCGCGGATGAGCGGGTCGACGGCCCGCGTGTCGCTTAGCTCACCCAGCGCTTTGGCTGCAGCCCCGCGGCCATCACATTTGCCTCCTAGCGCGCGGACCAGCGGCTCGACCGCACGGGCGTCCCCGAGTGCGCCGAGCGCCCAGGCGGCGGAACTTCGGACGTCCGAATCCCAGTGCCCGAGCGCACCGATTAGCGGCTCGACCACCTCTGACTTGCCGCTACGCCCAAGTCGCAGGAAATCATCGTCTTCGCCCTTGACCCACTGGGCCCACTCCGGATGGCCCAACAACGCCAGCGCCTTGGCAGCACACTGCCGGACATCCGCGTCCTTATCCGTAAGGGCGAGGATGAGCGGGTCGACGGCCCGCGTGTCGCTTAGCTCACCCAGCGCCTTAGCCGCGGCCTTGCGGGTATACGATTTCTCGTCCCCGAGCGCGCGGACCAGCGGCTCGACCGCACGGGCGTCCCCGAGTGCGCCGAGCGCCCAGGCGGCGGAACTTCGGACGTCCGAATCCCAGTGCCCGAGCGCACCGATTAGCGGCTCGACCGCACGCCCATCTCCGAGCTCACCGAGCGCCTTGGCAGCCGTCCAGACGAGCAAATGCCAGTGTTTGAGTGCACTGATGAGCGGCTCGAAGGCACGCGCGTCACCGCTTTCTCCCAGTCGCAGGAGGTCGTTGTCCATGCCGAGAACCCATGTCTTCCAATGTGCCTCCCCCAACTTTCCGAGCGCCTTAGCCGCGGCCTTGCGGGTATACGAGTTCTTGTCCCCGAGCGCACCGATTAGCGGCTCGACCGCACTGACGTCCCCAAGCGAACCGAGCGCCTCGGCGGCAGCCCTTTGGACAGACCAGTTCTTGTCCCCGAGCGCACCGATTAGCGGCTCGACCGCACTGACGTCCCCAAGCGAACCGAGCGCCTCGGCGGCAGTCTCTTGGACCATCAAGTTCTTGTCCCCGAGCGCACCGATTAGCGGCTCGACCGCACTGACGTCCCCAAGCGAACCGAGCGCCTCGGCGGCAG
>JAVCCG010000146.1 GCA_030765605.1 Candidatus Alcyoniella australis | reverse complement strand
GGCCGATGTAAAGTTGCATTGGGCTGTCCTCCTCAAAGTTTGTGTCGTATGAGCACGTTTAACGTTTGAGGCTGTTTTATCAAACAGACCTCGAGGACAGCCCTCTTTCATGTATACGCAGCAAGGCTCGCGTACTTTTCTGGTCGTTGAGCAACGACCCGCCCCACGTCGGCGGCTTATTTTGGATTAAACTTCCGGCTCGGCAATGACGATGTCCTGTTGCTCGCACATCCGTTTGAATCCGGTGACGCGTCGGCCGAACAGCTCCATCTCCAGGGCCGTAGTGGGGCAGTTGTTGACGCAGCCCATGCAGGCGATGCACTTGTCGTGGTCAATGCTGCGCGCGGCCAAGTCGATGGCGCCCACCGGGCATTTGTCCTGGCAGGCGCCGCACTCAATGCACGTCTCAGGGTCGATGCGGTGTAGGTTGATCGCCTGCTTGGTCCACCAGACCGGGGCGAACATCGTGCCCAATGCCGCGATGTCGAACTTGTGTTCGATCGGCGTGATCCGTCCTGCGCGCACCGCCTGCAATACATCGGCGGCGAAGTTGCGGGCGCGCTCGAACTGCTGTTCGTCGGGCAGGTTCCTGTAGCGCAGCACGCGTTTCAGCCCGCTTTGCGTGAGGTAGAACGGCGAAAAGGTGTTCATGTTGGAGAACAGCTCCATGCCCACCGTGGCCGCTCCCCGCTCCGCCGCGATCTCCAGGATATGGCAGGCGGTGTTGTGCTCGTTGTGCCCGTCGTTGCCATAGGTGACGTACGAGGCGCAGGCGGACTTGCCCAGGTCGGGCAGGCGATCGAGCCACTGGAGTACGTTGGGTGGCAGATCCATGAAGTTGACCGGCGCGCCCAGCAGCAGCAGGTCGTATTGCGCTGCCTGCTGTGGATCGACTTTACGGATGTCGCTTGCCAGCACTTCCAGCCCTGCCGCGCGCCAGGTCTGGGCCATCAGCTTGCCCATGCGCGCCGTGTGGCCGGTCTGGCTGTACCAGGCCACCAGGGCGGTTTTCGGATCGGTGTTGCCGATCGCCCGCGGCGCGTCGTGCGCCGAGCAGGAGCTTAAATGCGCCCCGGCCGCCACGCCGCCCAGGACCGCGGTCGAGCCGATGATGAATTTTCTGCGGCTGCTCATGTTTATCCTCTCCACGGGCGTGCTTAAACTCTACGCTGGCCTCTCGATAGTTTCAAACTCTAATAATGACCCCATCCTGCCGACTTGAATGCTAAGGCCTTGACCACTCGTACCGCGACCCGTAAAACATTCTATTGAGCGGGCGGCTGCGCCCGGCCTTGAGCCTTTTTTTGGAGCCAGGATGAAAACCGACACAATACACCGACCTAAAGTAAAAGCCGCGTCTTGGTGGTTGGTCATTGTCGCGCTGATCGCCGTGCTTGCGCTGGCGCTGCTGGCCACCTGCACTGATGGCGACGATGACGATGACAACGACCAAGGCGAACTCGACGATTGCGGCTTTGCGCTGATGGAGGTCCCCGAGGGCTGCGATAGCTGTCATGGGGCTCCTCCGCAGACCAGCCGCCACCCGGACAACATCCGTTGCTACCGCTGCCACGGCTACGTTGTCGACCAGAACTGGGAGTTCGTCGATGCGGAGCGGCACAACAACGGCGAGGTCGACTATGCAGTGGGCTGCAGCTCGTGCCACGGCTGGAACCTGGGGACCTCGCCGCCGCAGAACCTCGAGGGCTCGTGCGATGTGCAGGAGCAAGGCGTGGGCGCGCACGCGGCCATGCGGCGAGACGCCATTGACGCGCACAAGGTCAACTGCGTCAACTGCCACGTGGTGCCAAACGGCACCTGGAAGCCTGGGCACATCGACGGCGACAACGTGGCCGAGATCAACTTCGGCTTCATGGCGACACACGACGGCGCGCAGCCCAGCTACGATGGCGAGACCTGTTCCAATGTCTACTGCCACGGCGCGACCCTCAGCGGCGGCGATCACAAGCAGCCGGGCTGGTGGGATCAAAGCGGCGACGCCTCACGTTGCGGCGCCTGCCACCGCCTAACCGATCCCCAGGGCAACGCCGACGCCGACTGCAACTCGTGCCACCCCAGCTCGGTGGACGAGAACCAGCAGATATTGCCGTTGGGCAGCCACATCAACGGCCACATCGACATGCCCGGCGAGCAATAGGAGGGGCCGATGGACAGACGCACGTTTATCACGACCACGACCGTCGGGCTTTTCTCGACTCTGCTTTCGACCTCGATCATGGCCCAGGACCTGCCTCTGGGTTTCCAGGATTGGCGGCCGGGCGATCCGCTGAACAAGAGCGGCCCCGCGCCGTTGCCCGAGATCACCGCGGCGGTTGACGTCATCGTCCCGGCCGACCCGGAGATTCCCAACGACTTCAAGGGCTCGGACTATCACGGCGACTGGGTGCTGGCGGCCTACCTCGAGAACGTGGGGCAGTACGCCGTGGCGCTGATGCTCAACAAGTACTCCAAGCAGGCCGTGGGCAAGTCGTTCTTCCTCGACTGCGACGACGCCGAGCGTCTGGCCGCGATCCGTGCCTGGGTATCCGAGCGCGAGGAGCTTGCGCCGCTGATCAAGGACATGCTCACCGGCCTGCTGACGATCTCGATGATCGGCACCTTCGAGGAGAACACCGAGGAGGAGTGGAAGGTACTGTTCGAGTCAATGAACTGGTACGACCCGCAAGATCCCACCGGCACCTTCCGCTACCCGTGCGAGGGGTATCCGGATTGCCAACAGTTCCCGGTGGCGCTGAGGAAGGGGTTGAGAAATGGCGATTGATACAGCTGACGTCGTAATCGTCGGAGCTGGCGCCGGAGGCGCTACCCTTGGCGGCGAGCTGGCCGAGGCCGGGGCTAAGGTCGTATTCCTCGAGGCCGGCGACGACCTGGATATTACCTTTGGCTCGCCCGACCACTTCGCCGACAGCCAACAGTTCCTGCCGACGATCAACCTGTTTTGGCACGAGGAGTTCGCCGGTCGGCGCTGGCGCACGGACATGGGCGAATGCGCAGGCGGAGGCACTACGACTTACGGCGGCGTGCTCGAGGAGTCGACCCCGCGCGACTATTCCCAGTGGCCGTTCAGCCACCACGAATTTCTGCCATACATCGACCTAGTTAAAGAACGCTTCCACGTCTACCGCTGGCCGGTCGACGAGATGAGCCACTACGCCAAGCTGTTCAACGAGGTCTCGGGCGGCGAGCTGGTGCCGATCCAGTCGGCTTTTAATCGCGAGCCGTGGTTCGAATACGGCGTGTACCACGACCGCTGTCGCCGCTGCCGCTGCTGCATCTTGGGCTGCCGCTACAACGCCAAGGCCAACGCGCTGACTATCACCCTGCCCAAGGCCAAGTGGTTCGGCGCCGAGGTGCGCGACAACTGCTGGGTCACGCGGCTGAACACCAACGCCGCGGGGACCAAGATCGAGAGCATCACCTATCTCAAGCGCACCGGCGGCAACGCGATGGGTATGGGCGAGCATGTTGAGGAGCACACGATTTACGCCGAGCGCTTTGTGCTCGCCTCGGGCTCGATGATCACCCCGATGCTGCTGCACTGGTCGGGTAAGAACGGCGAGGCGTTGGCCAACTCCTCGGGCCAGGTCGGCCGGAACCTGCGCGGACATTTTTTCCGCGCCACCTACGGCGTGCTGCAGCGCGAGGACGTGCGCACATATCAGGGCCAGGTGGTCGAACTCAACGACAACTACAAGAATTACGACAACGGCTTCCTGATGGAATACAACATGGCCTCGCCGCCGACCTACATGGGCGGCATGGTCGAGGTGATGGAGACCGCCGACCTGATCGACTTGCTGGGTCTGAAGTTCAAACGGTTGATGCGCTACTTCCCGCGCATCGCCTGCTCGGCCCCGCTGTGCCGCTCCTACGACAACGGCTTCACCGAGAATTTCGTGCTGCCCCACCCGTCCAAGACCAACCGCTACGGCGATCCGCTGCCCGTGGTGCAGTTCGAGCCCAACGCCCAGGAGCGCCAATGGGTCGAGACCTCTTGTGAGCACTCACGCTCGTTCCTGCGCAAGGCCGGGGTGATCGACGAGTACACCTTCGCCGGCGGCATCGACGTAGTGCACAAGGTCGGCACCTGCCGCATGGGGACCGATCCCACGCAGGCGGTGACTGACCTCGACGGCAAGGTCCACGACATGGACAACCTCTGGATTGCGGACGGCAGCCTGTTCCCCGCGCCCCTGTTGGCCAACTGCGCGTTCATCATCTACGCGTTGGCCTACAAGGTGGCCGATGGTATGTTGGGCCGACCGAGCCGGATGAATCCGCCGGAGAAAAAGCAATAAACCTATCTCACACGATAAAGGGGGCTAGCGATGCGTAAAGACTTTTTATGGATCTTGTTGGCGCTTCTGCTGTCCTTCGGGCTGGTGCTGGGCTCCGTGGCCTGCAACAGCGGTGACGACGATGACGACGGTGATGATGACGACGACGTCGTCGACGACGACGATGATGATACTGTTGATGATGATGACGACGACGATGCCACGCCTCTGCCCGTCGGGCATGACCCGGCCTCGAACTGCGTGACCTGTCACAGCGGCGCACACGACGGCGCCTATAACAGTGAGACCATTCCAGACAAGTGCCTGGAGTGCCACGCGGCACAGTAAAACGCGCGAGCGCCTCGGCATTGACGGCGTACAGGTGGTTAACGCTACGGTGCCGGGCTACAACAGCTACCAGGCGTTGAGGGCACGCTGATCAAGCTGCAGCCCGACGTGGTGTCTATCTGGGCAACAACGAGATGTACGGCGAGTTCGACTCGCCGTCCCAGGTGCACGCCGACAATCTGCTGCTGCAATTCAAACGCTCGCTCTATCGCTCATACTTCATCACTGTGCTGCGCAACTGGATGCTCTCCTCGGAACTGATCTGTGATTCGATCCCCCGGCGCAACGGCGTGCTTTCCCTCGACTCGTTTGAGCGCAACCTGCGCGCCATCGATTCGCTGTGCCGGGCCAACAACGCCGACCTGGTGCTGTTCAGCGTGCCCACTCAACTGCATGCCGAGACGAACTACAGATCCGCCCTGGATTCCATGCGCGCCGAGTCGTTCTACGAGCAGGGGGTCGCGGCGTTGGAGGCAGGCGAGCCGCAACGGGCGATCGGGTTGTTGAAAGCTTCGATTGCCGAGCAGCCGATCAACCTGCAAGCGCATTACGTAACGGCCTGGGCCTACGAGGCGCTGGGCGACTGTCGCGCGGCGACGCGGCACTATCAGGCGGCGATCGACTGCGAACCCTACCTGGGGCGAACCACCTCGCAGATGAACAGTCTGTTGCGCGAACTGGCCGTCGAATTCGACGCGCCGCTGCTCGACCTGGAGCAGATCTTTCGCGCAAACGATTGCCGCGATGGGAACGGGATCGTCAGCAGCCGCTACTTCGCCGATCACATCCACCCCAACCCCGAGGGCCAACGGCTGATCGCCGGACGGATCGAGCGAATCCCCTCGCAATAATTTCGGCGGCTTGCGGACCGGCCTTGACTGCGATCGGCGTTCGGTGTAGAAAATTGTCTGCCGGAAATAACTGAAGCTAAATTCACTTTCATTTATGTCAAACGTTGCCGAAAAGCGTGACAACCGCGGAAACGTCAAGTTCCGCAGGCTCAAGGACCAGCGCCGTGGACAGATCATGGACGCCGCGCTGGTGCTCTTTGCCGAGCGTGGGGTCTCCGGAGCGGCCATCGCCGACATCGCCGAGTCCGCGGGGATTTCGGTCGGCACCTTCTATCTGTACTTCGAGAACAAGGACGAGCTGCTGCTGGCGCTGCTCGACGACGCCATCGCTCGGCTGCGCCAGATCCTCGGCCGGGCCTTCGCCCGCGGCCGCGGGCCGCTGGACAGCTTCGAGCGTAGCGGCCGGGCGTTCTTTCGCGAGTTCTGCAACGACCGGCGCGAGATGCTGATTTTGGTGCTGCGCGAATCCGTGGGGCTCAGCCCGGAGATCGAACAGCAGCGCATGCGCGTATTCGAGCTGCTGATCCACGACATCGCCAACGCGCTGCTGCGGGTCAGCGGCAGCGGCGGGCGCCGCGCGCGGCGCCAGGCCGAGGTGGTCGCGGTGAGCATTCTGGGAATGCTCGAGCGCATGGCCTACCACTACTATATTTGGCAGATCGGCTCCAAGGATTTGCGCAAGGTCGAGCAGGAGGCGTTGGCCTTCATCCTCGATGGCCTGGGCAGCGCATTGCCCAAGGAAGGCTGAGATGCCCCGGCTGCGCGGAGCGCTACACAACCACAGCACACTGTCCGACGGAGAGCTCAGCCCCGAGCAGGTCGTTAAGCGCTACACCGAACTGGGGTTCGACTTCCTGGCGATCACTGACCACGATTATCTGCTGCGGCCCGACTGGCGCGAGAACGTCCCAACCTCGAACAACGGCCTGCTGGTGTTCGCCGGGATCGAACTGACGATTTTCGAGCGCGGCTATGTTCACGTCTCGCAGATCTTCGGCGAGCACGAGCAGCTGCACATCTTCAATCACCCGGGAGAGTACGACTACAGCCTCAAGCAGTTGATCGAGATCATCGAGGCGGTGTCGCACAAGTATCCACTCGACGCAGTCGAGGTCTCGGCCAAGGGGTTCTACACCCCGGAATACGACACCTCCGAAATCCCCTACCCCAAGGTCGCCTCAGACGACAGCCACACCTCGTTCGGCTGCGGCAGGGCCTGGGTCGAGATCGACTGCGTGCGTGATCGCGACGAGATAATCCGCGCGATCAAACGAGGGGAAGCCAAGCCTTGTTTCAGTTGATGGCGGCGCGACTGCCCGCGCAGATGCGGTGCAGTACCAACAGCGCATTCGTTAACGGAGGTGTCGATGGAGTTTTCGTTTACCCCTGAACAGCTCGCCTTCCGCGAGCAGGTGCTCAAGTTCGCATCCAAAGAGATCGAACCGCTGGCCGAGGAATCGGACCTCAAGAGCGAGTGGTGCGCCGAGGCCTGGCGCAAGCTCGGAGAGTTCGGCATTCTCGGTCTGCATTTTCCCGAGGAATACGGCGGTTCGAACGCCGACGTGGTCACCGCTTGCCTGGCCGGTGAGGCGCTGGCCGAGGGGGGTGCGGACGGCGGCCTGATGCTGGCCTACGGCGCACACTCTTTTCTGTGCGGCGACACGATTATGAAGCACGGCACCGAGGAGCAGAAGCAGCGCTACCTGCCCAAGTTGGCCACCGGCGAGTGGATCGGCGCCATGGGCCTGACCGAGCCCGATGCCGGGTCGGACGCGGTCTCGATTCGTACCCGCGCCGAGAAGCGCGACGGGGGCTGGGTGCTCAACGGCACCAAGATGTTCATCACAAACGGCCCGCTGGCCGACGTTGTGGTGGTCTTCGCCGTGACTGACAAAGACGCCGGGCCGATGGGGATCACCGCCTTTTTCGTGGAGAAGGATACGCCGGGATTCAAGGTGGGCAAGGTGCTGCACAAGCTCGGCGTGCGCGCCAGCACGACATCGGAGCTGATTTTCGAGGACGCGCTGGTGCCCGAGGAGAACGTGCTGGGACAGATCGGCGCCGGATTTCTCGTGGCCCTGGGCGCGCTGGAGTGGGACCGCTCAGCGCTGCTCGCGCCGGGAATCGGCGGCACGCGGCGGATTCTCGACCTGGCCGCGCAGTACGCCTGTGAACGTAAACAGTTCGGCCGTCCCATCGCCCAGTTTCAGGCGGTGCAGCACAAACTGGCCGACCTGCGGATTTTCTACGAAGTCGGCAAGCTGCTGGTCTATCGCGTGGCCTGGAATAAGGATCAGGGCCGTCCGATGAACCATCTCGACGCAGCCGTGTCCAAGCTCTACATGGGAGAGCAATCGATGCTCGCGGCGTCAGACGCGGTGCAGATCTTCGGTGGGTACGGATTAATGCACGAGTACCCGGTCGAACGCTACTTCCGCGACGCCAAGCTGACCTCGATCGGCGGCGGCACCAGCGAGGTCCAGCGGATGATCATCTCGCGCTTCGTCCAGGGAGAGCGCTGATGAATTACGACTATACCGACGACCAGAAGGCCGCTTTTGGCAAATTCGAGAAGTTCTGTGCCGAGCGCATCGCACCCAATGCCGATGGCCTGGACAAGGGCTCCCAGAGCGAGCGCGAACGACTGTTGCGCGAAAACGTCGCCGCCCTAGGCGAGTTCGGCTATTTCGAGATGCAGATCCCTGCGCCGGACGGCGGCGGTGCGCCGCTGACCGAGATAGTGGTTTATACCGAGCTGCTGGGCCAGGCCTGCCAATCCACGGCGAGCAGCGCCCTGGCCACAATTCTCTGCGCCAAGGGCATCGGGCGCTTTGCCGCGGACGACGCCAAGCAGCGGCTGCTACCCGGCCTACGCCAAGGCAAGCTGATCGGCGCCTTTGCCGTGACCGAGCCCGGCTGCGGCTCGGATGTCGCCGCGATTGAGACCCGGGCAACTCTCGAGGGCCAAAGCTGGAACCTGCGCGGCGTGAAGACAATGGTCACCAACGGCCCGCTGGCCGATGTCGCGCTGGTGCTGGCTAAAACCGGCGACGAGCAATTCGGCATGTTTTTAGTCGAGAGCGGGGTGCCGGGACTCAAGGCCGGACCTACTTTAGACATGCTGGGCTGCCGAGGGGCGTTAATGTGCGAGCTCCGGCTAGACGGCTGCGAGGCTGTGCTCTTGGGCGAGCCCGACAGTGGGATGTCTCAGCGCGATGAGCTGCTGCTGCCGGCACTGGCGCTCCGCGCTGCTACTGCGGTCGGGCTGTGCCGCGCGGGCTTCGAGGCGGCGGTGACCTACTCGCGCGAACGCAAGGCGTTCGGCAAGCCGATCCACCGTTTCCAAGAGGTGGGCTTCAAGCTCTCGGACATGAAAATGCTGATCGACGCCGGAGGGCTGATCACGCGCAACGCCGCATGGTTGATCGACAGCAACGCCCCCGACGCAACTACCGTGGCCGGATGCGCCAAGGTTTTCTGTAGCGAGGCCGCCTCCAAGGTCGGCTCTTGGGCGGTGCAGGTCCACGGCGGATACGGCTGCCTGACTACGTCTGTTGTCGAACGACTGTACCGCGATGCCAAACCCGGTGAGATCAGCGGCGGAACCAATGAGCTGCATCGCATGGAGATCGCCGCCCAATGCCTACGCCCGTTCAAGTGAAGATCGGAGGAAGACCATGAGCCTGCTCGATTATTTCGCTGAAAAGACCGCCCAATACGCTGACAAACCATACCTGTTTTTCTACGGCCAGGAGTTGTCGTACGCCCAGTTCGCCGACAAAGTTTATCGCCTGGCCCACGGCCTGCGAAAGCTCGGTATCGGCAAGGGCGATTTCGTGCATATCCTGGTCGAGAACTCGCCCGAGACCCTGCTGAGCTACTTCGCGATCCAGCATCTGGGCGCGGTGGCCGGGCCGATCAACGGCTGGTGGAAGGCCGAGGAGATACGCTACCTGCTCAACGACTCTAAGGGCAGCGCGCTGATCATCGGGCCGCACTACCTTGAGACCCTCGACAAGATTCGCGTCCACTGCCCACACCTGCAGACCGTGATCGAAATAGACGGCCCTACGCGCTCGGACCATGTGTCCTTCGAGTCGCTGATCGAGGACTCGCCCTCCGAGCGGATTGCCGAGCTGGTGCTCGACAGCGATCCGGCCTACATCTTCTACACCTCGGGCACAACCGGGCAGCCCAAGGGTGTGTTGCTTTCGCACCGTAACGTGATCGCCGACTTGGAGGGCGTGCAGGATATCCTCAATGTGCCCGAGCTGTGCCGGGTAATGATTTTCCTGCCGCTGTTTCACGTCAACGCGATGCTCTCCTGCGTCTCGAGCATGCAGAAGGGGCACGCGGTTATACTGCGCACCAAGTTCTCGGCCAAAGATTTCTGGCCGACGGTCGAGCAGTACAAGGTCAACTTTTTCTCCGCCGTGCCGGCGGTCTACTCGATCCTGCTCAAGGATCCAGACCGTGCCAAGTTCGATACCAGCTCGCTGATGTTCGGCATCTGCGGCGCGGCGCCGATGCCGGTGCAGACTTTCAACGACTTCGAACGCACCTTCGGCATTCCGATCGTCGAGGGCTACGGCCTGACCGAGGCGACTTGCGTCAGCACGCTCAATCCGCGCGACGGTATACGCAAGGTCGGCTCGATCGGCCTGCCGATCTCGGGCCAGGAGGTGCGGATCGTCGACGAGAATAACAAGGAGCAGCCCGTAGGTGAGCCCGGCGAGATATTGATCCGCGGCAATGCGGTGATGCTCAGCTATTACAACCGCCCCGAGGAAACCGCCGAGGCGATCGACGCCGAGGGGTGCCTGCACACCGGCGATGTGGGCTATCGCGATAAAGACGGCTACATCTTTATCGTCGATCGGATCAAGGAGATGGTGATCCGCGGCGGTGAGAACATCTACCCCAAAGAGATCGACAACGCGATCGCCGCCAATCCCAAGGTGCTCGAGGCGGCTTGCGTGGGCGTGCCCGACACCGACATGGGCGAGGAGGTCAAGGCGTTCGTAGTGCTGCGCGACGGCAAGCAGGCCTCCGAAGAAGAGATCCGCGATTGGTGCGCCCAGCATCTGGCGGAGTTCAAGGTGCCGCGCTATGTCGAGTTCCTCGAACGTGATTTCCCGCGCAATCCGATCGGCAAGGTGCTTAAAAAAGATCTTAAGCGCTGGGCCGTGGATGGTGTGCCCCAGCTCGAGCAGCCACAGGTCGAGGTGGCGGACATCTTCGGCACGATGGAGCAACGTTTCAACTCCGAGCGCGCCGGCGATTTTAACGGCCGCGTGGGCTACGAGATCACGGGCGAGGGCGGCGGCAGTTGGACGGTCAGCGTGATCGACAGCGTCTGCAAAGTAAGCGAAGGGATCGGCGAGGTCGACGTCCGGGTGATGATCGCCGCACGCGATTGGATCGGTCTGACATTGGGCACTCTCGATGGCATGACCGCGTTCGGCGCGGGCAAGATCAAGGCCGAGGGCGATCTGAGCCTGCTGATGGGCCTGACCAAACTGTTCAATCCCTATCAGCCCTAGAAGATTAACAGAGCAGGAGGAACCGAACATGGCTAGACGAGCTGCAATTGTCGCAGTCGCTCAAACGAGCTTCGAGCGCGACAAATGGTACCAACGAATGCAGGGCATGGCCTGGGAGGTGGTCAAACCGATGATCGACTCCACGGGCCTGGACTTCTCCGAGGAGCGCGGCATCGGCCAAGTTGTCACTACCTCGGATGATATTTTCGACGCACGTACGATCTCCGATAATGCGATGACCGACGTGATCGGCGCGCACTACCGTTGCGAGGAGAAAGTCTCGCAAGACGGCGCCCAGGCGGTCTACTACGCTCTGGCATCGGTGCTTTCCGGACACCAGGACCTAGTAATGGTGGTCGGGCACTGCAAGGAGAGCCAGGCCAAGAGCCGCAACATGGTGACGCACCTGGTTTTCGATCCGTTCTTCACCCGGCCTGTGGGGCTCGACCATCTGGCGGCCGAGGGAATCCAGGCGCGGGCCTACATGGACGCCTCGGGCGTCAGCGCCGAGCAGTTGGCCCAACTTGTGGTGCGCTCGCGCAAGAACGCGCAGCTCAACCCGTCGATCAAGGACCTGCCCGAGGTCAACGTCGAGCAGGTGCTCCAATCGCCGATGCTCGCCGACCCGATCCGCGAGCTGATGACCTACCCGGTAAGTGATGGGGCGATCGGCCTGATCATCGCTGCCGAAGAGCGCGTTCCCGAGATCACGGACAAGCCGGTCTGGATAAGCGGTGTGGGCAACTGCATGGACAGCTTCTTCCTTGGGGAGCGCGATCTGGTCGGCTGCTTCCAGCTGGGCAAGGCAGCACAAAAAGCATATTCGATGGCCGGAGTGTCCGACCCGCTAAGCCAGGTCGATCTGTTTGAGATTTCCGACCGCCACGCCTACATGCTGCCGCAGTGGGCCGAGGGTCTGGGTCTGTGCCCGCAGGGCGCAGCGGCCTGGCTCGCGGCCGGAGGCCCCGATGCGCTCAATGTCAACCTCTCCGGCGGACTGCTCGCGGGGCAGCCGATGATCCTCGGCGGACTGGCGCGCGTGGCTGAATGCACGCTGCAACTGCGCGGCGAAGCCGGTCAGCGCCAGGTGGCCGACGCCAAACGCGCCGTGGCCCATGGCATCACCGGGCCAGCCGGACAAATGCAGACCGTCGTGGTCCTGGAAGGATAGGGGGTGGCAAATGGCTAGAAACAGAAACGTTGGAATCATCGGCATCGGCCAGACCAAGCATTCGAGCCACCGCGAGGACGTCAACCAGCCGGAGATGATCCACGAGGCGGTGCGACAGGCCCTGGATGACGCCGGCATGACTATCGACGATGTCGACTGCATCGTGCACGGCAACATGGAACTGTTCGAGATGGTGTTCCAGCCGGACATGTGGCACGTGATCGGCGACGGCTCCTACGGCAAGCCGCTGCTGCGGCTGACCACCGGCGGCACCACCGGCGCCACGCTGGTCTGTGCCGCAGACAACCTGGTGGCCAGTGGACTGCACGACGTAGTGCTGGCCATCGGTTTTGAAAAGCTGCAGGAAGGGCACACCACCGGCGGGATCACCAACATGGCCGATCCGCTGTGGGGCCGCGAGCTGCAGACCGGAGCGCTGACCGGCATGACCGCCGACGCGGTGATCGAGGAGTTCGGCGAGGAACGCGCCAAGAACGCGGCGATGAAGCACCGGGTGATCATGGACAAGCATGCGATGCGCAACCCCAATGCGCATCGGCGCTTTAACTTCTCCGAGGAGATGATCCCGGCGATGGTCGAGAACGTTCCGCCGCTGGTCGGCGAGCTGCGCATCGTACACATGTGTTCGCAGTCCGACGGCGCTTGCGCGATGATCTTCGCCAATGAGGAGATCACCAAGGCACGTTGCGACAATCCGGCCTGGATGGTCGACCATATTACCGTGCATCGCGAGGAGACCTTCAACCTGTTCGGCAACGTCGAAGAGGCAACGACCATGCGCTACGCGGCGGAAAAACTGTTCGGGCGCAACGGCATCACCAACCCGGTGGAGCAGATCGACGTGTTCGAGATGTACGATCCATCGAGCTGGTGGGGGCTGGACTGGATGCGGGAGTTCCTGCTACTCGAGGGAGATGAACACCTCAAGATGGTCGAGAACGACGAGATCGACATCGACGGTAAGTTGCCGATCAACCCCTCAGGGGGCGTGGTAGCAACCAACCCGATCGGTGCAACGGCAATGCTGCGTGCGGCCGAGGCCGCAATGCAGATTCGTGGCATGGCGGGCGATCATCAGGTTCCCAAACCGGTCAACTTGGCGCTGGCCTCGGGCTTCGGCGGTACGCTGTGGACCGTGCTGATGCTGCTTTCCAAGAACCCGCCCCAGCTCAAGGAGGCGTGATCATGGCTGAGTCGAACGTACAACAGAACCTGATCGTCAAACGGATGATCCTCGAGATCCCCCAGCGTTTCAGCACCGGCCCGGTGATGGGACGTTTCCTCAAAGAGTTGCGCGACAACAAGCGGATCATGGCCAACCGCTGCCCCAAGTGCGGACGCTTCCAGCTGCCGCCGCGGGAGGTCTGCGCGATCTGCCGAGTGGAGGCCGTAGAGTTCGTCGAGGTCGGCCCCGAGGGCGTGATCCAGAGCTACGACTTGGTCTACTACGCCAGCCCCGATCCGCTGACCGGCGAGGCGCGTCAGGCACCCTACACCACGGTCAACGTGCTGCTCGACGGCGTGGAGGGCAAGGATACGCTGTGGCACCTGCTCGACGAAACCGACCCGAAGAAGATCAAGCGCGGTATGCGCGTGCGTGCGATCTTCAACGAGCAACGTAGCGGCTCGGTGACCGACATTAAACACTTCAAGATCATCGAGAACGAGTAAGGAGGCCGCGATGGACGACAAGTACAAAGACGCGTTCGTTGTCGATGGCAAGCTCGCTTTGCCCTACCAGTACTTTGCGGGCGAGATCGGCAGCAAGTTCCTGATCGCGCTGCGCGATGAGCAGAAGATCCTCGGTCAGCGTTGCGAGCGTTGCGACAAGGTGTTCATCCCGCCGCGTAAGACCTGCGAGCGCTGCATGAGCGACCTGAGTGAGGCCTGGGTTGAGATCGGATCGCAGGGCGAGGTGACCGACTTTACGGTGATCAACTACGCCGAGCCGTACCAACCGCTCGAGCCGCCCTACGTATTGGCGCTGATCAAGCTCGACGGCGCGGACACGCCGCTGACGCACCTGCTGTGCGAGGTCGACCCGGAGCAGGTGGTTCGCGGCATGCGCGTTGAGGCGCAGTTCGCCGACCAGCGCGAGGGATCGATTCTTGACATCAAGTATTTTAAGCCGCTCTGAGTTTGTTGTTACGAATAATAAAAAAGGCCCGGGGGGTTCCCCGGGCCTTTTGTTTCCATTCGTTGGTTTTACACCCTGCTGCTAGAAGGTAATCCGTCCCTCGATGACCTCGACGTAGTTGGCCCGTAGCGCGGCGGTTCCCTTTTCGCAGTCGTCGACCTGGATGATGATCAGCTGGTTGGTGCTTTTGCGCGCCACCGACAGGTAGAGCCGCTCGATGTTGACTCCGGCCTCCCTCAGCGGCTTGAACAGCGCGTTGAGCCCGCCGGGATGATCCGGGGCGTAGGCTGCGATCACCGGCGACTCTTCGACCTCGTAGCCGTGGCCGCGCAACACCATCACGCCGCGCTGGTGGTCGTCGACCACGATCGTCAGTACCCCCTGGTCGCCCTCGTTGTTCTCGGCGATGGCTTTAATGCTGATTCCGTTGACGCCGAGCAGCTCGCTGACCTTGGAGATATGGCCCGGCTTGTCGGGCATGCGCAGTTTGATCTGGTGCGGCCTCATCGGTTCCTCCTCAGTCGTCGTAGTTGCGGCCGGCGCGTAACGCTTCGATGTTGGGCTCTACTAGCTTCTCGTTCTTCTCCCTGAACAGGCGGGAGACAACGCGTTCGGCGACCTCGTACTCGACCAGGCCGGTGTGCTTGATCATCGCGCCGAACATCACCAGGTTCATTCCGCGCTGGTTGCCCAATTGTGTGGCGATGGTCACTGCGGGCACGCGCACGATTTTGACGTCGTCACGCGTCGGCTCGATGTCGACCAGGTCCTGGTTGAGAAACAGCGTGCCGTCGGTTATCAGGTGGTTTTGGAAACGGAGCAGCGAGGGGTTGTTCATCGCCACGACGAAATCCGGCTCGCTGGCCACGGGGCTGGCGATCTCCTGGTCTGAGACCGCCACAGTGCAGTTGGCAGTGCCGCCGCGCACCTCAGCACCGTAGCTGGGCAGGTAGGTGGTGTGCAGACCCTGGTCCATGGCCGAGTTGGCCAGACAGTAGCCCATAAACAGCACGCCCTGGCCGCCGAAACCGGAGAAGATTGATTTGATCAGCACGAGACCCTCCCGTCGCCGGGCTCGCGGAACACGCCCAGGCGGAAGGTCTTGACCATCTGTTCGGGCACGTGCCGGTGGGCTTCCGCAGGCGTGAGGTGCCAGTTGGTCGGACAGGGCGAGAGCACCTCGACCAACGAGAATCCCTGCCCCGCGAGCTGAACCTCGAAGGCGCGCTTGATCGCCTTGCGCGTGCGCAGAATATGTTTGGCGTCATGCACGCTGGTGCGCTCAAGGTATGTCGCTCCGGGAAGCTGTGAGAGCATTTCGCAGATCAGGATCGGGTAGCCCGCTTGGTCAACGTCACGGCCGAACGGCGTGGTGGTGGTTTTTTGGCCGATCATCGTGGTCGGAGCCATCTGTCCGCCGGTCATGCCGTAGACCGCATTGTTGACGTAAATTACGGTAATTTTTTCGCTACGGTTGGCAGCGTGGATCGACTCGGCGATGCCGATGGCGGCCAGGTCGCCGTCACCCTGATAGGTGAAGACCACGCAGTCGGGACGCAAGCGCTTGAGCCCCGTGGCCACGGCTGAGGCGCGGCCGTGGGCGGCCTCGATGGCGTCGACGTCGAGGTAGTTATAGGCAAGCACAGCGCAGCCGGCCGGAGGCACGAGGATCGCGCGTTCGCGGATTTGCAGCTCGTCGATCACCTCGGCTATCAACCGGTGGATGATGCTGTGGCCGCATCCCGGGCAATAGTGTAGCGGTGTATCGAGCAGCGATTCAGGACGGGAGAAGACCTTGCTCATCAGACCGCGGCCCCCTTCTTCACCCGATGGTGGATACGGGCGATGGCCCGGTAGAGCTCGATCGGGGTCGGCACAACGCCGCCGGGTCGGCCGGAGAAGACAACGTTGGTTCCCTCCTGTACTGAGAGCCTGACGTCCTCGACCATCTGGCCGGTGTTCATCTCAAACACGCAGAAGTTCGAGCAGCTGCGGCTGGCCTTGGCAAGCGCTTTTTTTGGGAACGGCCAGAGCGTGAGCGGGCGGATCAGACCGACGTCCATCCCCTCGGCGCGCGCGCGCTTGACCGCGCCCTTGGCGATGCGCGCCGCGGTACCGAAGGCGACCACCAGCAGCTTGGCTCCCTCGACGAACTCGGTCTCGGCGTCGGCAATCTCGGCCGAGATCATCTCGTACTTGCGAAAGAGCTTCCAGTTGTGCTCTTCCATCTTGGCCGTGTCGAGGATCAGCGACTTGATCAGCCGCTTCGGACGTCCGGAGGCCCCGCTTAGAGTGTAGCTGCGCTCTGGTATCTGGGCCGGGTCGATCGGCTCGGGCAGCACCACCGGCTCCATCAGTTGGCCGATCATCCCGTCGCCGAGGATCAGCACCGGCGTGCGGTAGCGGTCGGCCAGCTCGAAGGCGCGGCGCGTGGCGTCGATCAGCTCTTGCACCGAACCCGGCGCGAGCACGATCACGCGGTAGTCGCCGTGGCCGCCGCCGCGCGTGGACTGGAAGTAGTCAGATTGTGCCGGCGCGATGTTGCCCAGCCCAGGGCCGCCGCGGTTCATATTGACGATCACCGCGGGCAGCTCCATCCCGGCCAGGAAGCTGATCCCCTCCTGCTTGAGCGAGATCCCGGGACTCGACGAGCTGGTCATCACCCTTGCGCCCGCGGCCGATGCGCCGATCACCATGTTGATCGCCGCCAGTTCGCTCTCGGCCTGGATGAACACGCCGTTGTTGCGGCGGCGGAGGTTGGCCGCCATGTACTCGGGCAGGGCGTTCTGCGGCGTGATCGGATAGCCGAAATAGGCCGTGCATCCCGAGAGGATCGCGGCCTCGGCGATGGCATGGTTGCCAGAGAACAGCACGCGCTCACTCATCGCGCCAGACCTCGATCGCCGCCTCGGGGCAGCGGATTGCGCACAGTGCACAGCCGTTGCAATTGCCGTCCGGGTTGGGTTCCATCGGCACGTAGCCGATGCGGTTGAGCGTCTTGCTGCGCCGCAGTCCGTTGTGGCGGCAGACCTCGATGCACAGCTCGCAGGCCTTGCACAATTCGGTACGTATTTCGATTCGGCCCTTCTTCACGTCGCCTTCCGCTCTCGGTTACAGTAGTTAAGATTCATTCGAGCCGATGAAATTATCATGACATGCTGCGTCATAGCAAGCCGAGCGATCATTAGGCGTAGATTATTTCCGACGCGCGTCGTGGGCTCCAAGCCGCGCAGAATGTGTGATAAAAGAAACCTAATGAGTTCCGATAAAAAACGTCCCCGGCCGCAGGCCCCATCGGACCCGCCGCGTTCCACGCGCGGGCAGCGTCCCGGTTCGCTGTTGCGGGATGCGCTGTACGTGGTGATCTTCGAGGCCGACACACCTGCGGGCAAGGCTTTCGACGCCGCGCTGCTGGTAATGATTCTACTCTCGGTGCTGGCGGTGATGCTCGAAAGCGTCGGAGCGATCCGCGGCGAGTACGGGCCCTGGCTGCTGGCAGCCGAGTGGTGCTTCACGCTGCTGTTCACGATTGAATACTTGTTCCGCCTTTACAGCACCAGGCGGCCGATGCGCTACGCCCGAAGCTTCCTGGGAGTGATCGACCTGTTGGCCGTGCTGCCGACCTACTTGAGCCTGCTGGCTGCCGGCACCCAGGCGCTGTTGGTGATTCGCGTGATCCGGCTGTTGCGCGTTTTCCGCGTATTCAAGCTCACACGATACATGGGTGAGGCGCGTCTGCTGACCACGGCGTTGCGCAGCAGCCGACACAAGATTGTGGTCTTCGTCTTGGCCGTGCTGACGGTCGTGGTGATCGTGGGCTCGCTGATGTACCTGATCGAGGGGCCCGCACGCGGGTTCACCAGTATTCCGCGCTCGGTGTATTGGGCGATCGTCACCATGACCACGGTGGGATACGGCGACATCGCGCCACGCACCGTGCCGGGCCAGACGCTGGCCGCGCTGGTGATGATCCTGGGCTACGGAATAATCGCGGTGCCCACTGGCATTTTCTCTGTAGAGCTGTTCAATGCGCGACGTAGCGGCCGCACTTGTACCGAGTGCGGGCTGGACAGCCACGATATTGATGCGCGTTTCTGTAAACGCTGCGGGCATAAGTTGGATAAATCACCAAGCTGAGCCGGAGCCGGAACCGGATCGAATGCACCCTCACTTTCACTGGCAGATGGTTCAATCGGTATTCGTGCTGCTGGGGATCATCGGGTTGGCGATCGGCCTGCGACGCATCGGCATGATCAAGGCCGAACACGGCGGTTTGTTAACCAAGCTTGTGCTCAACGTCACACTGCCCGCGTTGATCTTTACCTCCCTGGTGCGCAACGGCGTCGAGGTGCGGCTGCTGGCGCTGTCCGCATTGCTTGTGTCATAGCTCGTGTTAATAAGCCTACGATTGTTGTAGTAGACTTGCCGCCGATGCATCCACGCTCCCTGCCCGCCGACTTGCCGACCCAGACGCCGCGACCCAGATGGCTGGTGCTGCTGCTGGCCATCTCGCTGCTGTTCGGGTTGCTCAGCTTGGGTCTCGAACCGCTGTCGGGCCTTGACCTGGGTTTGCACGTCCGGATGGGCGAGCTTATCGCCAACGAGCGGACATTGCCCGCGACAGACCCGTTCTCTTTCACCGCAACCCACGTCGATGTGCTGGCCCAATCCTGGCTGCCACAAATCGGTCTGTTTCTAGTCGACCGCACATTGGGCGTGCCCGGCCTGGTGCTGCTCAAATTACTCGCCCTGGCGTTGGCCTTTGGTCTGCTCGCGCTGGCGATCCGCGGCGATGCCCTGCTCAGCGCGCTGATTCTGCTGGCTTGCGCAGTGGTGGCTCACAGCCGGATTCAGTTGCAGCCCGACATGTTGTGCTGGGCGTTGATCGGCGGACTGCTGCTGGCCCAGCGCCACAAATCGGGCCCGGCCGTAACCGCGATTCTGTTGCTGTGGGCCAACTGCCATGCCAGCTTCATTTTGGCCGTGGCCTTCAGTCTGATCTGGGCGATCGAGCAGTTTTTCATCCACCGCGATCGCGACTGGCTGATCTGGGCTGTGCTGTTTGTTTGCGTTCCTTGCCTTAATCCCTACGGTCCGCAGATCTACCCCTTCTTTCTAAAGATCAGCGGCCACACCGGCGGCATCGGCTCATGGCGGCAGTATCCGCTGGACAGCCTCTACCTGTGGGTACTGCTTGCCTACTGCGCCGCGCTGATAGTCCAGGTGATCAACGGCTCGCGCAACAGGATGTTCGACGGCCTGCGGCTGGCGCTTTTACTCGGATTGGCGGCAAGCGCCGCACGCATGGGGATCGTAGCCATGCTCTATCTGGCCCCGATGGCAGCGCGCCGCTACGGACCACTGTTCGCGCGATTGCAAGGCCGAACCGCGACAGCTTTCGGCTGCACGTTGGCCTGCGCCGCGCTGCTTGGCGGCGGCTATCTGACCTACAGCGGCCAGGCGTTTCGCCTCGATACCAACCGCGCGATCTTGCCGCAAGACGCGGCCGATTTTGTCGAGCGCCATGGGTTGAGCGGACGAATGTTCAACGACTTCAACTACGGCGGCTACTTGATTTGGCGCTTGTGGCCCGAGCGCAAGGTGTTTATCGACGGAAGGCTCGAGGTCTACGGCGACAGCGGCCTGCTCGAGGATTACAACGAGATCGCCAACTGCGAACCGGGCTGGGAGATGTTGCTCGACACGTTCGAGATCGATTCCGTGCTGGTGTCGATCAGGCGACCCGTGGCGCGCTGCCTGACCGACAATCGGCAATGGGACCTGGTCTATTTCGGTCAATACTCGGCGGTGTTCATCAGGAACCGCGAGATGCCGCAAGTGCGGCGCATCGAGCAAATCACACCTTGGGGCAAACGCGACACGGGCGACTTGGAACAGGCGATCTCCGAAGCACGCTATCTGCTGGCCGAAAACCCGCATTTTACCAACGGCCATTTGATCCTGGCCGTATTGCTCGAGGCGCACGGCGATTATCAGGGTGCGGCGCGCTCGCTGGAACGCTTTATCGAACTCGAACCGGACGGCCGCAAACTGGACCAAGTACGGCAACTGATTGCCAGCGTCGAACAACACGGCGCATCCATCCACTGACAGGTCAACCGCGAGGGAGAGAGATGTTCGGCTTTAAACAAAAACGTCGCGAGAAACTCAAAGAGCAGCCGTTTCCACCCCCGTGGCTGGCGATCATCGAGCGCAACCTGCCTTTTTTTAAGAAACTGCCCCCCGAGGACCAGGCCGAACTGCAAGGGCACGTCCAGGTCTTTTTGGCCGAAAAGAAGTTCGAGGGGCTAGGCGGCCTGGAGATGACCGATGAGATCCGCGTGACCATCGCGGCCCAGGCCTGCATCCTGCTGCTGCACCGCCAAACCGACTATTACCCGGACCTGCTCTCGATCTTGGTCTACCCGCACCACTACTTCGCACCGAGCATTGTGCGCAACCCAGACGGCACGGTCACCGAGGGCGTGGACGCGCGTTTGGGCGAATCGTGGCAGCGCGGCGAGGTCGTGCTCTCGTGGAACGACGTGCTAAGCGGCGCGCAGGATCCGCACGATGGGCACAACGTGGTGTTCCACGAGTTCGCACACCAGCTCGACGCGGAGGCCGATGGCCGGACCGATGGCGCACCCGCCCTGCCGCGACGCTCGATGTACATCTCCTGGGCGCGCGTGCTCTCGACCGAGTACCAGCAGCTCCTGCAAGACCTGGAACAGCACCGCCGCAACTGCATCGACAGCTACGGCGCCACCAACCCGGCCGAGTTCTTCGCCGTTGTCACCGAGCTATTTTTCGAACAAGGCCGACAACTCAAACAATGCCACCCGGAACTCTACGAGCAATTACGCCTGTTTTACCAGCAAGACCCGGCGGGGCTGGAGGGATGAATAAGACTAGCATTCCTCCCGCCGAACTTGTTTTTAAAGCTTCGTTGGCAAGGATATGCTAATAATATTATAGGGGTTTTCCCATATCACCCGGACCGGCCGGTTTGACAAGCGGGCCCTAAGATAAATACAGACTTGCAATTTTGCATTTCGAATGCAGATTTGCACGAGTAGCCCCTGGCGCCGCAGATTGCGGCCATTCCCTTCAGCGAACTTTAGTTCGTAATCAGGTCTTCGATATCCGCTGAAACGCAGAACTCGGGAGCTGTGATCGGGTTGCAGCGCGACGGGTTGCCCTCCGGGATTGCGAGATGGTAGTCGCCGTACTCCTCCACCGGCTCGGGGAAGTCGGTGCTGATGAAATGCGCGCCCGAGGCCAGGGCCGCCTCGAACTTGGTGTAGTCGTTGGCCGCGGGCTCGTCGCAGCAGTTGCCCGCCATGGTGCGGACGATGAATCCTTCCTCCACGGCCGCGGTGATCCGCTCTCCCTGGGTCAATGAGTTGTTCATCGGGATGATCGCCGCGATATCGTCCGCCTCGTTGGCGTCCATGAACATCGGCGCGCCCTCGAGATTGGGATATGCGGCAAGGTAGTTATCCAGAAACGCGGCATGAGAATGCGCGTGGAAGATGATCTTGTTGCGCGCCTGGCCCAAGGTCGGCCAGCCGTTGCCAACGATCGCCTCGCGCAGGGTCGCAGAGTCGCCGCGCACATCGTCGGGCGTCAGTATCCGCTCCGGTTCCCAGACCGAGTAGATGTCGTCGATCACGTCGCCAACGTGCTCCTCGATGTGGTTGACGTGCAGATCGTCCTTGGGCTCTAAAAACACCACGATTGCGTGATGCCCGGGATGCTCGTCAGACCAACCCTTGAGCACGTCAAGGCAATCGACCAGCGTGTCGCAGGTCGACAGTTGGTCGACCACCGGAATGTGGTAAACCTTGATCGCCTCCCCCGGACCCCATTGCAAATCTAGCTCAAACTGCCGCACTCCGATCTCGAGCTGCTCGTCCAGGGGCTTGTGCGAATAGCGATGCGACTGATGAAACGGCACCGGCGGCTCGAGATGATAGCTGTTGTGCGTGCCCAATCCCTGCAGGTCGTTCAGTCGCAGCACATCGTCGTTTGGGTAGTAGGGCGCGTCATCGTCGTCTCCCGCAGCATCGTCGTCATCGTCCGCCGTATCGTCGTCGTCAGTATCATCATCCGCATCAGCGCCGGAGTCGTCGTCATCGTCAGCTTGGTCATTGCAGGAGATGCAGAGGATCGCCAGGCAGGGCAGCAATAATAGAATGATCAAACTCGATCTGAGTCGCATTGCGGTAATCCTCCCATCACCAAAGCTTCTTAACCAACGGCTAACTATTTTATAACATTTTGGCGGACGAATATTTTTGCCTGACGCAGAAACGCCGACGCGGCAGAAGCCGCGCCGGCGCATGTAAACTCTAAATCAGCTTGTTACTCGCTAATCCCGATCTCGATGTAGTCGATCTTAAACTCGACGCGGCGGTTCTTCTCGCGTCCCTCCTCGGTCTCGTTGGAGGCGATGGGTTGTCCCTCGCCGAACCCGACGGACTCGAGCTTGTCCGCGTCAACGCCCTTGCTGATCAGGTACTTGCGCACCGATGCCGCGCGGCGATTGGAAAGCCTGAGGTTGTATTCGTCCGAGCCCTCGTCCGAGCAGTGCCCCTCGATCACGATCACGCGCCACGGCGGCAGGGTGTCGATCTGTGTCACGATGTCGTCGAGCACCACGTAGGACTGTGGGCGGATCTTGTCGGAGTTGAAGTCGAAGAAGATCTTGCCGATCTGCACGATCACCCGCGCCAGCTTCACGCTGACCTCGTTGTGCTGATAGGGCAGCACCTCGATCTCGATCTGCTTGGTCTCGTGCCCCTTGGCGCTGACGCTCAGGGTGTGGCTGCCCGGCTCCCAATTCTGGCTGAGTTCGCCCTGGGCCAGCATCAGGGTCTGCTCGCCGGGCTGCCCGGCGTTGACCACGATTTCGGTCTCGATCATCTCGCCGTAGTGGATATCGGTTACAACGATCGCCAGGGTGGTGGGGATCGCCTGCAGCGTAATGGTGATCTCGGTGGCCTCTTCGACCTCCACGATACCCGAGGTCGTCACCGGCTGGTAACCGGTCAGTGCGGCTGATATGTCGTACATGCCCTGGGGAGCCTTGAGCTCCTCAAAGTACGAGGCGTTAAGCTCGGCCATGATCGGACCGTTGATTGTCAGATCCGCGTTAAGCGGCTGGCCGTCCTGGTCGACAATCGTAATCATCAGCGCGCCGTCCGTGGACTCGGGTCGGCAGTAATAGTAATCAACTCCGCCGACGATCCTGTACGACGGGCTGCCCACGCCCTCGCTGATGCCGCCGCCGCCGCCCGCGATCAGCCGCGGACCCCGGCCTTCTTTGCCGAAGCGATAGCGCAGCGTGCCCATCAGCTCCATTGGGTTGGATTTCAGGCGCTCGGTGCTGCCGCTGTCGTACCAGGCACCCCAGTACTCCACTGAGAACGACAGCCCGGAGTCGAACTCGCGGGAGATGCCCGCGCCGGCCTTCCAGGCGTCGCCCAAATTTGTCCCCAAGGTCTGGAAGTCGCCTCGGTATTGGTACCCGCCGTTGAGCCCCAGGTTGAACAGGCCGAAGTCGTGTTCGAGGATCAGGTTGCCGCCGCCGGTGATCCGGCCTTCGCCCAGCAGCAGGGTCTCATCGCCCGTGGGGAAGGTTGCAAACGGCGCCAGGGCCATGCCTAGCCAGTGCTTTTCCTGCTCCAACAGGCGGGCCTTGATCTCGGCGCGCACGTCGCCCAGGGTCATGTTCGTCTCTAGGTCCGAGAGGTCCGCGTTTTGCTCCAGATCCTCGAACGTGCGCCCCCGGGCGTAGAAGTGGATCGGAACGTCCGCGCCCACGCTGAGAAAGCTGAAAGTGCCCAGGCCGACCAGCACGTCGGTGGTCAACAGGCTGTTGAGCACTCCCATCTCGTAGTCCTCACCGCGGTCGCGGACCACCAGGCTGTCGGCGTAGTTGACGATCAGCCCGCCGCCGAAGCCCCACGGACACAAGGTCTGGGAATCCTCCACAGCGATGAAGTTGCCGCCGAACAGCGCCGGCCAGAACAGCTGCGCGTTGAATCCGTCATCCGCATTGGCCTGAGCGCCGATGCCCACGACCAGAGCGCAGAGCACGACAGCCATGATTGTCTTACGCATTTTATCCCCTCACCCCCGCCCGGATTTTCAAAGGGCCCATTGGTCGATCCAGGCAAATAAAAGGTTAATACTATTCGAATCGATTAATTCAGAACGCTAGTCCGGCTTGAACTCGGAAGTCAAGGGACTGTTC
The DNA here is from genome assembly GCA_030765605.1 of Candidatus Alcyoniella australis. Taxonomy (NCBI): domain Bacteria; phylum Candidatus Lernaellota; class Candidatus Lernaellaia; order Candidatus Lernaellales; family Candidatus Alcyoniellaceae; genus Candidatus Alcyoniella; species Candidatus Alcyoniella australis. Next base: position 29,141 of record JAVCCG010000146.1, on the reverse strand, counting down.
CACTAATTTCAGCGGGGATAAAGGTTCGGCCCGCCGAAGGGGTGCCGGCGGGCCGAGGGGGCAAAGGGGAGAGAATGAAGCGCTAGCCTGTCGTATTCAGCTATTTAATATCCCGGGCCAGTCGCGCCAGTTCGATGAACTCGGCGCGGTAGCCGTGGGAGTCCTGCCCTTTTGTTTCGTTGGCGACCTCGATTAGGTACTCGTAGCTCGAGCCGCCCTTGAATTCCGAACCGCGCAGCAGCATGCCGAACTGGGCCACGGCCGCGGCAAAGCGAAAGTCGTCCGAGGCGTTGTCAAAGTTTTGGCCGCGATCGATTACCGGCATTGAGAGCAGCTTACTCGTATCGCCGTCGGGCTGTTTGTAGCGTAGCGCGACTGTCAGCATCTCCGGGCCGATGGCCGCGGTTGTCAGTGGGGTCGGTTGCTGATACTTCAGTTCGTTGACATCCGGAATCTCGAAGCCGAGCTTGGCGCCCACGGGCACCACCTCATACAGTGCGGTCACAGTGTGGCCTGCGCCGATCTCGCCCGCATCCTTCTGGTCGTCGTTGAAGTCCTCATTGTTGAGCACTCGATTTTCGTAGCCCACCAAACGGTAGGCCAGCACGTTGATCGGGTTGAACTCGACCTGGATCTTGACGTCCTTGGCGATGGTGTACAGCGTGCCGCTGATCTGCTCGGCGAACACCTTGCGCGCCTCGCGGAAGTTGTCGATGTAGGCGTAGTTGCCGTTGCCCATGTCGGCCAGCTTCTCCAGGGTCGAGTCCTTGTAGTTGCCCATGCCGAAGCCCAGCACCGTGAGGAACACGCCGCTTTGCGCCTTTTCCTCGATCAGGCGCGTCAGGTCGCCCTGGTTGGTGGTGCCGATGTTGAAGTCGCCGTCCGTGGCCAGAATCACGCGGTTGTTGCCGCCCTTGATGAAATTCTGCTGAGCCACCTGGTAGGCCAGCTCGATCCCCGCGCCGCCGTTGGTGGAGCCGCCGGCCTGCAACCGCTCGAAGGCGTCGATGATCGCGTTCTTGTCGCCGCAGCTCGTGCTGGGCAGCACCAGCCCCGAGGCCCCGGCGTAGACCACGATCGCCACGCTGTCGCGCTTGTCCAGCTGGTTGACCAGCACGTTGAACGAGCGCTTGAGCAGCGGCAGCTTGTTCGGGCTGTTCATCGAGCCCGAGACGTCGAGCAGAAAGACTAGGTTGGACGCCGGCCGTTCCTTTTGCTCAATGGTGCGGCCGCGCAGGCCGATACGCACCAGGCGATGCTCGAGGTTCCAGGGGCATTGCGCGACCTCGACGTTGACCGAGAACGGGTCATCGCCCGCGGGCTGGGGGTAGTCGTAGCTGAAGTAGTTGATCAGCTCTTCGATACGCACGGCGTCCGGCGGCGGCTGAGTGCCCTGCGTGAGGAAGCGCCGCACGTTGGAGTACGAGGCGGTATCAACGTCGATTGAAAACGTTGACAGCGGATTTTGGCCCACCATCTTAAAGCTGTTTTCGACAATCCGGTCGTAGGTCTCGGTATTGAATTCCGGCTGATAATATCTCAGACCGTCGGCTGCCTCGGCGCGGCTGAGCACCTTGGATTCGCCAGCAACGGGCGGCGGAAGCTCCGCAACATTCTGTTGCTGCTCGACAAGCGTGCCGGTCTTGGTGCAGGCGCCGATCCACAGTGCCATGCTGATCAGGATAAAAATTGCGACGGCCTTTTTCACGAAGCACCTCCGGACAATTGCTCATTAAAAATCGTTCTGCCTCTTACCCCTGGCTATGACTGCCATGCGTGCAAAAAGGTTCCAAACTTAGCTCCTGGAAAATAAAAAAAGGTGCCATCGCGTCCTGATCGCCCTACGTTGGCAAGGCGCTCGACCGGGGCTACAATCGCAACCGCACGTTATGTTCAAAGTAAATGTCGCCATTAGGAGAGAGCAGTGAAAAACCTTGTCGCGAATAGCCCAAAGCTCAGCGCGTGGCTGGCGAGCATGCAGCAGATATCGTTCTACTTGTGGGACAGGGGCTGGGCCGAGCGCAACGCGGGCAACCTGTCCGTGGACGTCAGTGACTGCCTGGAGCGCTCCGATCTCGAAGCCGGATCGGCGATCGCCCTTGATCAGCGCTACCCATCGCTGGCCGGCCGTAGCTTTCTGGTCACGGGCACGGGACGGCGCTACCGCGACCTGGCTCAGGATGCGGCGGCCAACGCCTGCATGCTGCGTATCGACGACCAGGGGTCAAGCTACGGTCTGCTGTGGGGCGGGGATGCGGACGTGGGGTTCAGGCCGACCTCGGAGTTCCCCTCGCACCTGCGGATCCACGAGCACCTGCGAGAGGCGGGCAGGCCCGAGCAGGTGGTGCTGCACACTCACCCCACCGAGCTGATCGCCCTGACCCACCTGCCCGAGTACGCCGACGAGCGGGCGCTCAACGCGGCCCTGCTCTGCACGCACCCCGAGGTCAAAGTCAACGTGCCGCGCGGCGTGGGGCTGGTCCCCTACGCTGTGCCGGGGACCGAGGCGTTGGCACAGGCCACGGTGGAGGTCTTTAAGCGCGACCTGTGCGTGGCCCTGTGGCAATGGCACGGCGTGGTCGCGGTCAACGAGCGGATCGAGGTCGCCTTTGACCTGATCGACGCGCTGAACAAGTCGGCCAAGGTGCTGCTACTGGTGCACGCAACGGGGCACAAACCCCGCGGCCTGAGCAGCGAGCAGCTCAACGAGCTGGCCGTCGAGTTCAACCTGGATTAGCCCATGGCCGCGCAAACCCACCTGGCGTTCGACCTGGGGGCTGAGAGCGGCCGCGCGCTGCTCGGCGAGCTCGACTCGGGACGCCTGCGCGTGCGCGAGCTGCACCGCTTCCCCAACGGCCTGCTCACCTTGCGTGGGCATCAGCATTGGAACATCTTCCGGCTGTTCGAGCAGCTGCTGCACGCCCTGCGGCTCTGCGCGGACCAGGGGATCAAACCCGCGAGCATCGGCGTGGACACCTGGGGCGTGGACTTCGGCCTGCTCGATTGCCAGGGGAACATCCTCGGCCCGCCCTACAGCTACCGCGACGACCGCACCCGCGGGGCCATGGAATCGTTTGCGCGCAAGGTGCCGCTGGAACGCGTGTACGAGCTGACCGGCATTCAGCTACTGCCGATCAACACGCTGTTTCAGCTCGAGTCGATGGTGCGCGAGGGCTCTGCGTTACTCGAGGCGGCCCGGGATCTGCTGTTCATCCCCGACCTGCTGCACTACCTGCTGAGCGGGGTCAAGGCCACGGAGTTCAGCTTTGCCACCACCTCGCAGCTCTACAATCCGACTACCAAGCAGTGGGAGCCCGAACTGCTCGCGGCCTTGGGTCTCGATCGTTCGCTGCTGCAGCCGATCGTGCAGCCCGGCAGCGTGCTGGGCGAGCTGAGCGACGACGTTGCGCAGCAGACCGCAGTCGGACCGCTGCCGCTTGTGGCAGTGGCGACCCACGACACCGGCTCGGCCGTGGTCGCGGCGCCGACCCAGGGCAAGGGCTGGGCGTTCATCAGTTCGGGCACCTGGTCGCTGATGGGGATCGAGTCGGCCCAGCCGCTAATCAACGAGCAGACCAGGGCCGCCAACCTGACCAACGAAGGAGGCGTGGAAGGCACCTTCCGCGTGCTCAAGAACGTGATGGGACTTTGGCTGATCCAGCGCTGCCGCGCGGCCTGGGGCGGCGCGGACTACGCCGAGCTCACGCGCGCGGCCCGCGAGGCCGCGCCGCTTTGCAGCGTAATCGACCCTGACCACCCGTCGTTTCTCAATCCCACAGATATGCCGCATGCGATCCGCGCCTTTTGCAGACGCAGTGGCCAGCCCGTGCCCGAGACGCAGCCGGCAATGGTGCGTTGCGTGCTCGAGAGCCTGGCGCTGAAGTACAGGCTGGTGCTCGACCAACTGCGTCAGGCCACGGACGAACCCATCGAGCGCATCCACGTGATCGGCGGCGGCGCTCGCAACAGGCTGCTGTGCCAACTGACCGCCGACTTTACGAGCCTGCCGTTGCTCGCCGGGCCGGTGGAGGCCACGGCCGTGGGCAATCTGCTAATGCAGGCCAGAGCCCTGGGAGCCATTGACTCGTTGGCTCACCTACGTGGAGTCGTGGCCGAATCGTTCGAGGTCAAGCGCTACGAGCCGCAGCCGGTAGCGGGACTGGACGAGGCATACCAGCGGCTGCAACAGCTGGTCGGCGCACAGGAGTGATCGATGAATGAGAAGCAGGTCGAGCAAGCCTTTCGCACTGCCCAGCAGCGCTATTCCGAGATCGGCGTTGACGTGGACGCGGCCCTGGAACTGCTGAGCTGCGTCGCGCTGTCGATCCAATGTTGGCAGGGCGACGACGTGGGCGGGTTCGAGACCCCGGAAGCGGCCCTGGAGGGCGGCGGCATCGCTGTCACCGGCAACCACCCGGGCAAGGCGCGCACCATCGACGAGCTGCAGGCAGACCTTGAGCGCGCACTGTCGCTGGTACCCGGCGGACATCGGGTCAACCTGCACGCGATGTACGGCGACTTCCGCGGCGAGCGCGTGGACCGCGACCAGATTCGGCCCGAGCACTTCGCGGGCTGGGTCGATTGGGCCGAGGGCCTCGGTATTGGCCTGGACTTCAACGCCACCTGCTTCTCGCATCCGCTGGCCGAAGGCGGGTTCACGCTCTCGAGTCCGGATGAGCGCGTGCGGCGCTTCTGGATCGAGCACGTGCAGCGCTGTCGCGAAATCGGCGCCTGGCTCGGCGACAAGCTGGACACGCCGTGCGTCCACAACCTGTGGATTCCCGACGGGACCAAGGACCTGACCGTCAGCAGGCTGGCCCACCGCGAGCTGCTTAAAACCAGCCTGGACGAGATCTACGCGGTCAAGCATCCGGCCGAGCAGCTCCGGGACGCTGTGGAGAGTAAGCTGTTCGGCCTGGGCTCGGAATCGTTCGTGGTCGGCTCCTACGACTTCTACCTGGCGTGGGCCGCGGCCAACAGCGCGATGCTTTGTCTGGACATGGGGCACTTCCACCCCACAGAGTCGGTGGCCGACAAGCTCAGCGCGCTGCTGCCGTTCCTGCCCGAGCTGCTGATCCACGTCAGCCGCGGCGTGCGCTGGGACTCGGACCACGTGGTGCTGTACGGCGACGAGCTGCGCGAGCTGATGCTCGAGATCGTGCGCGCCCGCGCCCTGGGGCGGGTCTATCTGGCGCTCGACTTCTTCGACGGCTCGATCAACCGCATCGGCGCCTGGGTGATCGGCGCGCGCGCCACGCTCAAGGCGCTGCTGTTCGCCCTGCTCGAGCCCACCGACCAGCTGCGCGAGATCGAGCGTAACGGCGAGCTATTCGCCAGGCTGGGACTGCTCGATGAAATGAAATTAATGCCCTTGGGCGCTGTATGGGATTACTTTTGTCTGAAAAGCGATGTGCCGCCTGCCGAGCAATGGATCGACAGCGTACGCGAGTACGAGCGGTCCATCCTGTCCCAACGCGGATAGTATCGAAGCCTGCCGCTCAGTCCTTTAGATAGGTATACCCGGTAAGTCCCTCGCGGTAGAAATCGATTGTTTTTTTGCCCGAGGTCTTGCTCAAATTCCCTTGCTCCACCGCGTTTTCGACCATGGAGATGAAGCCCTTGAGCAGAGCGTCGGCGTCGTAGCGCACGTGCCGTAGCGCCACGTTGATCGTGTCGCCGGCGATGTTGCGTTTAATCAGGAACCCGCCCTTGGGATCGGCCAGAACGTGCACCTCGTTGGTTTTGCCGAACAGGTTGTGAAAGTCGCCGATGATGTCCTGATACGCGCCGACGAGAAAGAACCCCATGTAATAGGGCTTTTTGCTGGGCGGATGAAGCTCCAGGAACTCCTTGTCCTCTTTAATGTCGATGAAGCGGTCGATCACGCCATCGGAGTCGCAGGTGATGTCGGCCAGCACCACGTTGCGGTCGGCCGGTTCGTGGTGGCGATGCAGGGGCATGATCGGAAAGAGCTGCTCCAGCGCCCAGTAGTCGGGCAACGACTGGAAGACCGAGAGGTTGACGATCACCTTCCCGGTCAGCGAACGGGCCAGGGCGTCCCATTCCTCGCGCGTGCCCTTGGCGCGACGGCTGTAGCCCAGGGTTTTATGGCAGATCGCCCAGAAGAAGTCTTCGCCCAGCGCTCGGTCCTCCAGGCTGAGGTAGCCCAAATTAAATAGGCTCAGCAGCTCTTCGCGTTTCTCGATGGCGTCGTGGTAGTACTCGCGGTAGTTCTTGGCCGAGGTCTTCTTGAAGATGTCGTGCAGCTCGATCAGCACCTGCGGATGCTCGTCGGTGATCTCGATTCGGTTCAGATCCTTGTTAAATCCGTCGAGATCGCGCAACACGTTAGAGACGAGGATCGAATGGTAGGAGACGACCGCCCGACCGGATTCGCTGACGATCGTCGGCTCCTCCACGTCCTCGTTGTCGCTGACCTCCATGATCGTGTAGACCACGTCGTTGGCGTACTCCTGCATGGTGTAGTTGGCTGAGGCGTCCGAGCTGGTGCGGCTGCCGTCGTAGTCCACGCCGAGTCCGCCGCCCACGTTAAGGTATTGCAGCGACGGCGCGATGCGCTTGAGCTTGGAGTAGAAACGAGCCGCCTCGCGGATCGCGGATTTAATGCGCCGGATTTCGGTAATCTGCGAGCCGATGTGGAAGTGCAGCATCTTTAGGTAGCGGTTGCAGCCGGCCTTTTCCAGCAGTTTCATCGCCTCGAGGATTTGGCTCGAGGTCAAGCCGAACTTACTTTGGTCGCCGCCGGATTGCTCCCATTTGCCCGAGCCGCGGCTGGTGAGCTTGATGCGCATGCCCAACATCGGTAGGTCCTCGCGCTTTTCACGCTTGAATATTTTGAGCAGCAGGCGGCACTCGTCGAGCGATTCCATTACCAGCACGACGCTACGTCCCATGTCGTGGGCGTCCAGCACTAGTCGAAGGTATGTCGAATCCTTGTAACCGTTGCAGACCAGCAACGCCTCGGGGTGCATCTGCAGCGCCAGGGCTACGAACAGCTCGGGCTTGGAGCCAACCTCCAGGCCGTAGCGGTACTTTTTGCCCGCCGATAAAATATCCTCGATTACTTCGCGGCGGTGGTTGACCTTCATCGGGAACACGGCCTGGTAATTGCCGCTGTATTCGAATTCCTGGATCGCGTTTTGAAAGCACTGGTGCAGGCGCTGGATCTGGGTCTCGAGGATCTGTGGGAAGCGCAGCAGCACCGGCGGATCGATGCCTTTGGAGCGGACCTGCTCCATCAGTTCGAGCAGGTCGATTGTTTGGCCGTCGCGGCCGTGGACGTCGACGCAGACGTTACCTTTGCGGTTGATCCTGAAATAGGGCGTGCCCCAATTCTCGATCCCGTAGACCTGCGTAATGCTCTTTTTATGTCGGGCCATTATCGATTTTCCCTCAACAGGCTGCGCCAGCGCAGGCCGATGGCGGTTTGCACCAGGTGCGCGCAGATCACGTCCGGTCCGCTGATGCCGCTGATCGGCGCCAGTTCGACCAGATCCATGCCCACGATACGCTTAGAGTCGAACAACCGTTCAAGGATCTCAAGCGTTTGGTAGTAGCCCAGGCCGCCGGGCTCGGGAGTCCCGGTGGAGGGCATAATCGCCGGGTCGAGTACGTCGACGTCGATGGTCAGGTAGATTTGCTCGGGCAGTCGATCCAGCTCGACGCTCCAGTCCCTGCCCTGGAGCAGCTCGCGGGCCTGGAGCGTGATCAGCGGATGCGGCGTGGGCAGGTCCAGTTCCAGTTCCTCTTTGCATGCGCTACGGATGCCCAACTGCAGCAGCGGTCCGATCTCGTTCAGGCGGCGTGCGGTGCAGGCGTGGCTATAGCGGCTGCCCTGGTAGCTGTCGCGCAGGTCGGCGTGGGCGTCGAGCTGCACGAACCCGATCTCGGGCCAACGCTCGGAGTGTGCCTGGGCCAAGCCAATAGTCACGCTGTGATCGCCGCCCAGTCCCACGAGCATTTTTTCTTCGTCGAGCAGCCCTGCCGCACAGGAGCGGATCTGGGCGCACATCTGTTCGGGGCCGGCTGCCGAGGGAGTCAGCGGCGGTAGGGTGGCGATGCCGCTTTTATGCGGCTGGCAGTCCAGGCGCATGTCGTACCACTCGACCTGCCCGCTGGCGGCGATAATTGCGGCCGGGCCGTTGCGCGCACCAACACCGTAAGATGCGGTACGGTCGTACGGAATCGGCAGCACCACGTTGCGGCTGGTCTCCAAGCTGCAATCCTCGGGATCGAGCCCGAGGAAGTTGTGTGGAGTGTGTTCGTATTCGACCTGTTTCATCTCGCCTCGACTTCGAATGTGCGACGGGGGCGGTATTATCGGACCGCCTTGACGTGCGGTCAATGCCGCTGGCTGACGTTGGCGGTTTTTCGTTCGTGCTATAATAAAACTATGAATATCAAAGAGGCGATGCAGACGGCCATTACCTACGAGAAGCGTGTGCGCGACGCATATCAACAGGCGATGAAGCAGGCCCAGAACCCGGAAATTAAGAAGATCCTCGGAGCGTTGGCCCACGATGAGCACGATCACCTGCGATACCTGCAGGACAGCTACAAGCTGTGGCGCGACACCGGCCAGCTGCATTTCGAGGTGCTTAAAAGCGAGATCGACTGGATCGCCTTGCGCGGCTCCCTCGATGCGGTGTTGGAAACGCTTAAACCCATGAAAAGCGCATCAGGGAGCCTGAGACAGGCTGTGGAGCAAGCCCATGCAGTAGAGCAGGAGACACACGACTTCTACGTCGGGCTGCTCTCGGGGCTTAGACAAAACCTCAAGCCGATCTTCGAACGCTTTGTCAAGTCCGAGGCCGATCATCTTGCCGTGGTAGGCAAGCTGCTGGAATCATTGCAAAATAAAACGTAAGGAAAAAAGCAGGCGGAGCCCGACCGAGCCCGGGAGCCGTTCTTACCCGGCCGGGACTACCGCCAACCATGGGGTGCTGATCCAGGCCGCCGTTCCAATCACGGCGACAGTGCTGTGGTCCCCCGGGGCCGCCGTTTGGTCGGGGGTGGATTGACCAAACGGACGGTCGCCGAGGGTGGCGAGGAACATGATCGTAGCCATCAGAGTCAACACAATTAGCAGCAGGAGGACGATGCGCATTGATCCCAGTCCCTCGCTGGACTGGTAGACCACTGCGGAGCGTCTTCCCATTCCCCGCTTAGCTAGAGGGGCGATCAGGGAATCTCTCATGGGGGCAGTGGAGTGTACGGGAGATAATGACATGGTGTTGCTCTTTGAATTTACCTCGCCTTTATTCGCTTACAAGTGAATAAAGCAGCCTTTGTGCCAAGATTGCTAAGCGTTGATTGTAAAGGGTATTCTTTCTGTGGCTGATCCATTGCCGGCTCGCTGGCTATCCTTTTTCGTAACAATTATTACTATAACGTTTTAAGGGGAAGCAACATTAAGTAAAGTGACCATAAAACAAAGAGGAATAGCCTGAGGTGAAAATTACAGTATTGTAACTACCGCGGGCCGTATAAAACCTAAAGGAGATTAAACCTTTGAAATAATAGAATTTAAAGTCCGCCAAGGCTGTGAACGACAACCAACGCCCCAGCCACGGCGAGCAGCGCCATCAGCAAAGCTGTAATCATGTCGGCGGCCTTGATTTTGTGCTCCGCCAGGCGCGTGCGTTTACCTGTGGCGCCGAATCCCTTGCTCTCCAGGGCCATGGCCAATCGGTTGGTGCGCAGAATCGCCAGGAACAGGACCGGCAGTAAAACCGGCACGTGACGTCGGGCACGGACAATGAAATTTCCGCTCTCCAGATCTAGCCCGCGGGCGCGTTGGGCCAGGCTCACCGTGGACACGGTCTCCAGGAAAAGTGGAACCAGGCGGAAACTCAGCGAGATCGCAAAGGCAAAGGGGTAGGGTAGGCCGATACGCCCCAGGGCGAAGACCAGATCCTCGTTGGGTGTACTGCTGAGCACGGCGATGGCCGCCAGGAAAAACGTATTGAGCCGCAGGCCGACGCTGAGGCCGAACAGCAGCCCCTTGCGGGTAATACTCAGGCCGCCCAGGGTCCACAGCGGGTCACCGTCGCGGGTGAACAGGCTCCACAGCACCATGCTTAGTACGAAGAACACCAAGATCAGCCAGCGCACCCGCCACAGAGTGCGCGCCGCTCCGGCTATCAAGGCCAGGGCCGCGGCGATTGCAAAGGGCACGGCCACGTAGAGTGGATGCTCGGCGCAAAACGGCGTGGCCAACATCAACAGCAGCAGCACGATCTTGGTCACCGGGTGCAATCGATGCATCGGGCTTGAGCGGTGTAGGTACAGATCGCCGGCCATCAGCCCTGTTCCTTGATCGCCAGGCTTGCGGCCAGATTCTCGACCGTGCTGGCCTTGAGGCCCAGTTCACGTGCGATCAGCGCCGCATCGGGCGGCACCAGGTTGGCTGCGGCGCAGGTCTGGGGATCGGCGAACAGTTCGTCGGGCGTGGCGTCGGCCAAGATCCGGCCCTGGTCCAACACGATGCAGCGTCGGGCAAGCTGTGCGGCGAACGCCAGGCTGTGGGTGACCATCACCACCGTGTGCCCGCGCTCGTGCAGCCGACGCAACAGTCCGCACATTCCGGCCAGCTCGCGCTCGTCCAGCCCGGTGCTCGGCTCGTCGAGCACGATCGTCTCGGGCTCGCAGGCCAGCACCGAGGCCACGGCCAGCTTCTGGCGGTCGCCTTTGGTCATCACGAACGGATCCTGCTGCTCCTGGCCGGCCAGACCCACGGTCTCCAGAGCCTGGGCAACACGTAGGGGGATTTGCTCGTGATCCACGCCGAAGTTGCGTAGGCCGAAGGCCACCTCGTCGAAGGCTGTGGGGCTGAAGATCTGGGCGTCGGGATTCTGGAACACGAACCCGATGGAGCGACCCAGGGCTTGGGCCGACCTTCGGATGCCGGGAGGTTTTCCATCATAGAGCAGCGGCGGCTGGGCTTTACCCTTAAGCTGGGGTTGCATCAGCCCGGTCATCAGCTTGACCAGCGTGGTTTTTCCCGAGCCGTTGGGACCCAGCAGGGCCACGATCTCGCCGCGGTCGATTTGCAGATTCAGCTTGTGCAGCACCTCGGGTCCACCGGGATAGGCGAAGCTCAATCCGCGTACCTCGAACAGCAATTGGGAGTCGGTTTGCGGCGGGATCTCCGGCCTGGATAGCGGTGTGAACCCGGCTTGGCGCACGCTGTGCGCCACCTGCGTTGGCCTCCAGTGTTCGATGGGTAGATTCAGACGTTGCAAAAGCAGCGCGCCTTCGGCGGGTTTGACCCCGTTGCGCAGCAGCAGTTCGGGATCGAGCAACAACGGCTCGGGCGGCCCGAGGTAGGCAGGCTTTCCGCCATCGAGCACCAGCGCCAGGTCCGCGTCGCTCAGTGCCTCGATGCCGTGTTCAACGATGATCATCGTCTTGCCCTGGTCGCGCAGCTCGCGGATCAGCGCCCAGACCTCCTGGCGGCCCTTAGGGTCCAGGTCGGTAGTCGGCTCGTCGAGCACCAGCACTTGGGTGTCCAGGGCCAACACGCTGGCAATGGCCAGCCGCTGCTTCTGTCCGCCGGAGAGCGAGGCGGGCGAGCGCTGATCGAATCCACCCAGGCCCACGCGCTCGAGCAGCTCGGGCACCCGCTGCTGCATCTGCTCGCGCGGACGTCCGAGGTTCTCCATGGCAAAGGCGACCTCTGCGCGGCAGGTAGTGCTGAACAGCTGGCTCTCGAAATCCTGGAACACCATGCCCACGCCGCGGGCCATGCCCGCCACCGAGTGTTCGGCCGGGTCCAGGCCCGCCGCGCGGATTCGGCCGCGGAGTTCTCCGTGAAAGAACTTGGGCACCAGGCCGTTGAGCGTGCGCACCAGGGTCGACTTGCCCGCGCCGTTGGCCCCGAGCACGGCCAGCACTTGACCGGGCCGCAGCTCGAGATCGATCGGCCCCAGGGCCTGCCGGTCGCTGTTGCGGTAGGAGAAGCCGACGCCGGAGAGCTTTACGCCGTCGTGATCCTGCATCTGTTGTGCAACGGCTAGAGTACGATCAGCGCCGCAATCAGCAGCACGATCGCCGGAGCGACGCCCAGTCCCAGCGATTGGGTGGAGAGCACCTTGCCGTAATAGCCGCCGACCCCCTGCTGGAACGTGTCGAGCAGGTCCACGCTCGCGCCTTGCACGCCCATATCGCTGCCCAGGTTGGCCACGCTGATCCAGTTGGCGAGCACCATTCCGCCGACGATCGCCACGGCGAGCACGATCGAGGCGGCCCTGGAAAAGCGGAACGACGAGATCTGCCGCGGCTCGAGGATGTCGGTGTAGAGCATGTTCCACTTGGTGATTCGCGCCGAGGCCGCGAAGACCAGGGCCGTGGTGACAATGGCGCTTACGAGGAAGTTGTTGATCGTGATCACGTTGCCCAGCACGATGAACGGGAACAGCTTGAGCATGTGAACGCCCCAGCCTACGAACAGCCCGCAGGCCGCGGAACTCAGTAACAGGATCAGTACGAACAACAGCCACTGACTCGCGCTTTGCGGCCGCGGATCGACCTTGCCGGTCCAGGCCCGCCAGGCGCGATAGGGGATATAGCCCATACAGAAGTTGCCGGCAAAGCCGAACAACGAGGCCGGACCGAACATCCCGCCGAGCAGGTCGCCCACTAGGTTGCCGATGCCGGCGCCCCAGGCGGCCGCCGGGCCGAACATAAAGCTCAGGAAGATCGGCAGCGCCGCGCCCGGACGAAACTCAGTCAGTCCAGGCACGATGGTGAACAGCTTGAAGGGCAGCAGCACCGCCACGTATACCGCGGCGCAGACCGAGATCAGCACGATGCCCCGGGTATTGGTCCAGATCGTCAACAGCTCTTTCATGGTAAACGCGCCCCCTTGGATCCAGTTGCATAGATGCCGTGGTCGCGGCGCACTGTCAACCCACGACTATCGGCATTGGAAATATCGAGAAAAAAATGTAGTATTCATTTCCAGCCCGCACCACTCCGACTTGCGCAACGTTTGAATTGACGCAGGGCGTTAGGACCCACCCCACAGATCACCGGAGGCGGATGAGACACGCCAGGCTCTGGATCTCGCTGCTGTTGTTTACCGTTACCATCGGCGGCTGTCACTGCGGTCCACGCTTTTTAGAGAACGCGCGGGTCGAGATCAGCGAGCTGATTCCGCCGGTATCATTGCAAGCGTCAACCACGGTCCAGGCCGCGGCGTTCTTTGACGATAACCACGTGATCGCCGCTTTCATCCGCGACTTCGACGGCGACGGACTGCTCACCGGCGCGGACCGCAGCGCGATCTGGAGCATTGACCTGGATAGCGGGCGCTGGAGCGAGCTGACCGACTCCCAGAGCTCCAACTGCTTTTTACCCGACTCGGGTTTTGCCATCGGTACACGTCCAGTGATCGACGGCCGGATCCTGTTTCATCGCGTGAGCGCGGACAGCGACGGCGACGGACTTTTAACCACCGCCGATAAGGTCGAGCTGTGGTCGATGGCCCGGGACGGCTCGGACCAGCGGTCGTTGATTGCGCAGGGCAACCCGCGGTTGGCCGACGTCTCGCAGCAGGCGCAGCGTATTCTCTACTCGGTGCGCAACGTCGGCCTCGGGCGCGACTTCTATCTGGCCACCGCCTCCGGCGCTAGCCCGGTGCGCGTGCCGATTCCCGGGATGGTCTCGGCAGTATTTTCGCCCGAGGGCGATCGGTTCGTCGCGGTGATCGAGGGCCAGGCGGGTATGGCGCTGGAACTGGTCGACCCGGCGGACAACTACAGCCGCCGTAGCCTGCTCGAAGGAGTTTCGCTGCTCTACTTCGCCCCGCGCTGGTCCGACGATGGCACGCGTGTGCTGGCCCACGTGGGCGTGGACGCGGACGGCGACGGCAACGTGGCCCTTGACGAGCCGGGGCAGATCCTGGTGGTCAACGTGCACACCGGCGATGTCGAGTCGCTGACCCTGGCTCCGCCCACGGGCAACCTGCTCGGCGGAGTTTGGGCCGAGCACGGCCGAGTACTGTATCTCAGCGCGGCGCCCTCGACCTATGAGCACTTCCGCGGCATCCGGCTGATGGCCGCGCCGCTGGGTGCTGACAAGGCATCCGAAATCTACTGCTGTTTCAACAGTGCGCTCAAGGTCTATCTAGCGCCGAGTCCCAACTCGCGGCGCTTTCTGATCGACCTGTGGAGCGACGTTAACAACGATGGCCGCATCACCGGCGCGGATCGCAGCGTACTGGGCCTGATCGAGCCCAAATAGCCAGGAGCGCCGATGGACTGCAAACACAGACGACCAAGCCCGCGACGAGCCCGGCGGGCGATTGCGATATCTTCGGGCAGGCACATTCAACCAGAGGAAAGACAGCTATGAGCAACGATCACCTCCCTCTTGGACACGCGATCAGCGCCAGGCAACGCCGGGTGCTACAGGCGTTTTTCGACACGGTCTATGCCTCGGACGACCCGAACCACACCAAGCCCTCGCAGGTCGATGTGGCTGGGCGTTTCAGCCATTGGCTCAGCCAAGGCGAGAAGCTGACGCTGCTGGGCTTTAAATTCGCGATCTGGGCGTTGAACTGGATCGCCCCGTTGCTGTTCCTGGGCAAGCTGCGGCGCTTTGTCTCGCTGAGCGACGAGAGCAAGCTGCGGCTGGTCGAGCGCTGGCTGAACCTCGACTTCTACCCGGTGCGGATGCTGTTGTTCGGCATCTACCTGATGGGTGCGATCGTCTATTTCGATTTGGACGAGGTTAAAAAGGATCTGGGCAGCGACCAACGCTGCCTGCTCGACGTGCTCGAGGAGGTGCCCCAATGATCATCAAGGGGCGCGACGCACTGGGCGGACGGGATTACGAATTCTCCTGCGACGTTGCTATCGCCGGATCGGGCGCCTCGGGCGCGATCGCGGCGCGCGAGCTGACCGCGGCCGGTCTCGATGTGATCGTGCTCGAGGAGGGCCCGTGGTTTTCCAACGAGGAGAAGCGCAACTTCTCGGTCACCGAGTCGATGTACCGGCTCTATCGCAACCAGGGCGCGACCTTCACCATGGGCCTGGGCGGATCGCCGAGCATCAGCCTGACAATGGGCTGGGGTCCCGGCGGCAGCTCGGTGCTTACCGGCGGGGTGTGCTACCGCGTGCCCGATACCGTGGTCGACGATTGGGTCGGTCGGCTGGGCCTGAGCGATCTGGCACCGGACAAGATGGCCCCATTCTACGAGACGATCGAAGACTGGCTGTCGATCGGGCCCACGCCGGAAAAGATGTGGGGCAAGGGCAACCGCAAGATCATCGAGGGCTGCAACAAGCTCGACTACGAAGTTAAGGTGATCAATCGCAACATGACCGACGCCTGCCGCGGCTGCGGGCGCTGTAACTTCGTCTGTCCCCACGGCGCCAAGACCAGCGTCGATATCTCGGCGCTGCCGCATGCGATGCAGGGCGGCGCGACCCTAATCTGCGAGGCACGGGCCACGAAGCTGCAGGTCCGCAATTGCCGGGCCACGGGTCTCTCGGGCGTGCTGCTCAACGAGCACCGCAAACCCCACGCGCGTTTCAAGATCAAGGCCAAGACCGTGCTGCTGGCCATGGGCAGCGTGCACACCTCGGCGTTCATGCTTAAAAACGGCGTGGGGAACGGCTCGGGGCAGCTCGGCCGGGGCATGACGCTCCATCCGGGATTCCGCACCTACGGACTGTTCGACGAGGAGCTCAACGCCAATCAGTCCGCGTTGCAGCCGATCTACGTCGACAAGTTCATGCCCGACATCACTTTCAACGCGATCTACGTTCCCGAGGCGATTATGATGGCCACCCTGCCGGGGATCGGCGCCAAGAACCGCGAGTTCGCGCAGCAACGGCCGAACATCGCGGCGTTCGGGGCGATGATCCACGACGGGCCCAACGGCCGTATCGTACCTACATCCGGACCAGATCCGATGATCCTCTACCGCATGCCCGTGCCGGAGAAGAACCTGGCGGTCAAGGCGATGCAGATGCTGGCCGAGATCTTTTTCGCGGCCGGGGCCAAGCAGGTGCTTACGGGCTTCCACGGCTTGGAACGCTTTGAGAACATGGATCAAGTGCGCGCTGTGGACGCTGATCAGATCAAGGGCAATCAGATCGAGTGCGCCGCGTTCCACCCCCTGGGCACCGCGCGTATGGGACACAGCTCCGAAGATTCAGTGGTCGACGTCTGGGGCCGCGTGCATGGAATGCAGGGGCTGTACGTGATCGACGGCAGCGTGTTCCCCACGGCCCTGAGCGTCAACAGCCAGCTGCCGATCATGGCCATGGCCCTGCGCATGGCCACCCACCTGCACCAGGAGGAGCGCCGGCTGTTCGCCGATCAAAAGCCCGAGCGGCACGAGGGCGCGAACCCGCTGTTGACCTTCGAGAACCTGGCCAAGGCGAGCACGTCCAGGCTCAAGCGACTTTTTGATCAAGGCGTGCGCCCCGACCCGGACAAGCTGGCCGGGTGGGAATTCCGCGGTTGGAACACTCCGTATTTCACCAAATTGGTCGGCATCCAGAAATTCAAGAAGGGCTTCTACCGGGTGCCCGGGGAGCAGCGCTTCATGGGGTACAACCGGCCGATCCGCGTCAACGGCCTGGATCTGCCGCACACCGGCAAGCCCACCGAGGCCCGTTCCAAGCCCTTCGGCTGGTACTCGGTAGCGCCGGTGGACGCCGACTCCAAGGAGAACAAGGCCCCCCACGCGCTGCTGCTGAACTACGGGGTGCGCAAGAACGGGCTGGCGCCGCCGCGGTTGCTGCGCGACTACCTGGTGCAGGTGGACCCCGATAATCCAGATCTCTACCTGGGCAAGGCATACCTCGCCCTGGGGCCGCTACGGGTCTTCTCCAATTTCTTTATTTTGGAGCGCTACAACCAAGCGACCTACGATCCGGCGCAGGATCCAAAGGGCCACCGGCTGTAAGCTGTAAAAAGGGGAAGAACCAAGGCTATCGCATCTACCGACAATTGGGCAAGAATGATTTTCTACCGGTTGACGTATAATAAATATATATGCTTGACGAAGTGCGGATTCGGGGATATGTTCCGCGCCAAGAAGTAAACAAAGGGGAGGAAGGTGTACCCTGCATTACACCTTCCGTCTCGGGCGGCAGCATGCAACCCGAGATAATTTAATAACTTGAAGAGGAGAGAAACGGTATGAAGCGTATCGTAACATTGGCGATCGCTGCCCTTTTCCTGCTTTCGGTTGCTCCGGCCTTTGCCGGCGACTTCCAGCCGGAAGTGAAGGTTAGCGGCAAAGTGTTCTTCCACTACCAGTACAACGTTCAGGCCTATGAAGAGGGAGACGCTGATACGGCACCGGATCCCCGGTTCCCCTCCACAGACTACAACGGCTTCTATCTGACCCGTTCCTACATCACCCTCAAAGCCAAAATGCATCCTGCAATCAGCGCCAACATCACCGCTGACATCACCAAGCTCGGCGTGGATGTTGTCGAGGACGAGGACGAGGGCGAAGGCGAAAGTAAGTCCGCTTCGATCAGTGGCGGCGGCTACATGCTGTACATCAAGTACGCGTACGTAACCTTCAAGATCTTCCCGTTCTTCCAGATCACCGCTGGTGCGCATCCGACCCCGATCGTCGGCGCCGCCTGCCGTGCCTGGGAATACCGCTACGTGCAGAAAGACTTCGTCAACCTGTGGAGCGGAATCCCCTCGGCCGACCTCGGTGTTGCGGTCCACGGTAGCTTCCCGAGCAACTTCGGTGAGTACCAGATCTCCGTGGTCAACGGCGAAGGCGTCCAGAGCCTGTCCGACAACGAGTACAAGGCTGTTGAGCTCCGCGTGACCGTGACCCCGATCCAGATGGTCGACGCCATGAAGGGCTTCGAGATCTCCCTGTTCGCGCGTTACGACAAGGACGACAAGATTGCCGGCGGCCGTAACCAGACCGACATGCTCTACGGCGGATGGCTGAACTACCGCTACGAGATCAATGACAACATGGGCATCAACGTCGGCGGCGGCGCCTTCATGGGCACCTACACCGACGAGACCATCGCCGACGAAGACTACCAGGACACCAACTACATGGCCTACAGTGGTTGGCTGCGCTTCCGCTTCTACAAGGGCGCCGCGCTGTTCGTGCGCTACGACATGAGCGACCCGAACACCGAGAACGACGAAGACAAGGGCATCGGCTACCTGGACGAGACGAGCCTGCTGATCGCCGGTGTGAGCTACCAGATCCACAAGTCCGTGGATATCGCGCTGGACTACCAGCAGAAAGCTTACACTGCCGAGGACGCGGACGAGAACACCATCGATCCTGACACCCTCGTGTACGTTCACATGCAGTGGTCCTTCTAAGCGACCTGAACTGCTGATATTTCAAAGGGCCCGGGATTTTCCCGGGCCTTTTTTTCGATCCCGTCAATCATTTATAACCCAGTGGCGAGGAGCGTGAATGAAACTGCGGGCTGTGTTGTGGGACATGGACGGTGTGCTGATCGATTCGATGGACCGCCACGCCCAGGCCTGGATCAGGGCCGCGGGCGAGTTGGGCCTGAACGAGATCGACCCCCAGGAAATCTTACGCCGCGAGGGTGAAAGGGGGGAGGTCAGCGCCCGCGATTTCATCAAGGCCCACGATATGATGCCCACGCGCAAGCGGGTCCGGCAGCTGCTCGAGACCAAAGAACAGATCTTCGCCGCCATGGGACCGGCGCGGCCGTTTCCCAACATCGAGCAGGTGCTGGCCGAGGTTGCCCGCCGCGGCCTGGCCATGGCCCTGGTCACCGGCACCAGCGCTGACGAACTGGAGACGGTGCTGCCCGCGCCGATCCGGTCGATGTTCAAGGTGCTGATTACCGGCGACGCTGTGCTTCACGGCAAGCCCAACCCCGAGCCGTATCTCAAAGCGGCGATGGGCCTGGGTCTGGCCCCCGAGGTGTGTCTGGCAGTGGAGAACGCTCCGTTCGGGCTGCGCTCGGCAAAGGACGCCGGAGCCCTGGTGGCGGTGGTCCCGACCTCGTTGCCCATCGACCAGCTTCCCGGCGCGGACTTCTACCTTGATTCCATTGAACAGGTGCCTGGGTTGCTCGACCGTATTGCCCAGACTGATTAGTCAGGTTTAGGGATTAATTCCAGCAGCCGCCGGGCGATCATCTCGTTGCCCAGGGCGTCGGGGTGGGTGTCGTCGGCGTAGAGCCCGGGCGCGTCACGGCGCTCGATGAAGTCGGCGTACATGTCCAGCCAAGGATGGCCCTGTTCCAGGGCGAAGCGCTTGGTTACAGTTTCGGAGTGCACCTTGTCGCAGGCCTGCTCGAACCACTCGTCCCCTGGCTCTACCCCCTGCTCCAAAACTTGCGGGATGTTGTGCTCGTCGGGGATCCGCATGAAGATCGGCCTGAACCCATGCTCAATGGCCAAGCGGCCGAACGCTTCAAGGTCCCTGCGGTAGTCGGCCTTGTACTCGGCCGAGTCGTACTGCAACTCCGGGTTGTCCTCGATCTGGCTGTCGTCGAGGATCTCGGGGCTGACTCCGCCCTTTATCAGCCGCCGCAGTCCGCGGTACAGCGCCAGCCGCCGCAGCACGAGCTGCAGCGGCCGCGTCGAGCGGTAGATTCGTGACTCCATCCGGTCGCGGTAGGTCTTGACCGCGGGCCAATAGTTGGGCCCGGAGAAGACCACCACCCAATCCGGCGAGGCCGGCAGCAGGGTCTTGTTGAAGAACAGCAGTTGCTGAAAGAATCCCGTGCCGGGGATGCCGGCGTTGATCACGCGCCAGCGGCCCGGGCCGTCGCGCTGATCGAGCAGCCGTTGAAGGATGCCGGGGAAGGAATCCTCCAGCGAGGTGAAGCCGTAGGTCGTGGAGTCGCCTAGGCAGACCAGCCGTAGCTCGCCTTGCGGCTTGGCCCGCGGGAAGTCCGGACCGCGCAGACCCCAGGCGTTCATCGGGTCGTGCTGTTCGCCGTAGGGGTTGCGAGCGTCTTGAGACATCACGTATTCGACGTCGTAGATGTCCGAGTAGAATTGCTCCGGCCCGGAACCGAAGCGTTCGACCAAGCGCAGCACAACCTCGGCCGCGCCCAACGCCAGCAGCACGGCCAGCACCACGAACAGCAGGTTGGATCTCTTCGGATGCGGGGTACGCTTGTTGCTCATTACGCCGCAGATCTTAGCAGGATCAACGGGCCGGGCCAAAGCCCGTCAACGGTTGGGCCAAGTGCTTGTTCAGCGCTCCGGGGTCTGCGGTTTCTGGTCGTCCTTTGAGTCGGGCCGCCTGCACGAGGCGGCGTCAGGACTCATTCAGGTGCTGACGCCCAGGCGCGGCAGGATCACCTTTTGCAACAACAGCCAGCCGACGAAAACGCCGACGAATATCAGAATCGAATAATCGTCCATGCTGATCCTTTATCGTTCGCAATCGAGCGAGACACCCAATCGCCGACCAATTATCGGTCAAGCGGTCGTTGAAAGATGTCGGGCATTTGACCCAATGGCGTCTTACGACGGCCACTGATAGGTTAACATCATGCGGACGGCAAGGGGGGCGACCATGGACGATCAAACGAAGTTTCAGTTCGATGGCCGAATCACACAGCGCGCTGCGGAGCGCAACGCGTTGCTGCTCGCAACCGATGACGCACGCCGCATCGAGCTCGAGCCGCGCTACATGGCGCAGACCGCCCACCTGACCTGTCCGGCCACGGTCTGGAAGTACGTTGAAGGCGCGGTGCAGCGCAGCCGCGCCAACCTGGTGATGCTCGACCTCGAGGACTCGATCCCCGAGGGCGATCATCGGGCCTTGGCCCAGGGGCGGAGCAACGTGATTCGCGCACTCAACGAGTTGGACTGGGGTCCGCGGCTGCGCTTCTTTCGGCCGCGCGGTATGCGCCTGGACCCGGGGTTCGAGGATCTGGCGATCGTTGTGGCCGCGGCGGGCCGCAACCTCGAGGGCCTGGTTTACCCCAAGATCGAGGGCCCGGACGAGCTGCGCAGCCTCGAGCAATGCCTGGACGAGCTTGAACAAACTCACGGCCTTGAGCCGGGGCGGATTAAGGTCGAGGTGCTGATCGAATCGGTCCAGGCCTGCCAGCGTGCCCACGAGATTGCCGATGTCGGCCGTCGATTGCGGGGCCTGATCTTCGGCGCTTTCGATTATTGGGCCGACCTGGGAATGCCCGCCGAGGAATACCGACCCGACCATCCGCTGGTCAACGCGGCCCGGGTGCGGATCGTCGAGGCCGCGGCCGGAATCGGGGTGCCGGCGATTGCCGAGATGACGCTGGACTACCCTACCAGCGACAAGACCGAGCAGCAGCGAACACAGGCCCTGGAACAGCTGCGGCGCGACTGCGAGCTGGCCCGCGGGTTGGGCTTCAGCGGCAAGTGGACCGGCATCCCGGCCCAGGTCGACGTGGTGCTCGAGGCGTTCGCGCCGGACCAGGCCGCCATCGAACGTGCGCTGCACGAGGCGCTGGAATACCGCCGAGCCAACCAATCCGGCCGCGGAGCGACGATGATCAACGGCCGGATGGCCGATCGGGCCACGGACCGCATCAACCGTAGGCTGTTGCGGGTCGCTCTGGCCTTGGGGCGCCTCGATCCGCAGCAGGTGCGCGAGCTGGGCATCGACGACTGAGAGCTGGTCGATCGATTGCTACACTGCCAAGCTTGGCCTATCGTATATCGCAGACAAGCGTCGGAGGATAAGCATGAGGCTCGAACTTAGCGACAAACAATGGGACGAGATTTACCAGGAAGGGTTGGCCCTGCTGCGCGATCTGATCAGGATCGACACCACCAATCCTCCCGGCCGCGAGACCGTCGCGGCCCAGTACATTGCCGAGCAACTCAAGGCCGACAAGATCGATTCCGAGATCATCGAGCCCCGCAGCGGCCGCGGCAACCTGCTGGCGCGGCTTGGCTCCAAGGGCGAGTCCGATGGTCCGCTGCTGCTCAACGGCCACACCGATGTGGTGCTGGCCGAGCCCGAGCACTGGAGCCATCCACCGTTCGCCGCCGAGGACGACGGCACCTACCTCTACGGCCGCGGCACGGTGGACATGAAGAACATCGTGGCCTACCAGCTGATGGCCGTGCGGCTGCTCAAGCGCCACAAGGCGCAACTGCGGCGCGACGTGATCCTTGCCGCGGTGGCCGACGAGGAAGAGGGTTGTGAGCTGGGCAGTCGCTGGCTGGTCGAAAACCACCCGGACAAGGTGCGCGCCCAGATCGCCCTGGGCGAAGTCGGCGGGTTCAGCATGGACTTTCGCGGGGTGCGGCTCTATCCGGTGATGACTGCGGCCAAGGGCGTGGCCTGGCTGCGGCTCACAGCGCGCGGCGAGCCGGGACACGGCAGCTTCCCGCGCCGCGACAGCGCAGTGATCCGACTCAACCACGCACTGGAGCGACTGGGATCGCGGCTGCTGCCCTACCGCCTGACCGACACCATGCGCGACTTCGTCAGCCAAGTGGCGCAGCTCCAGGGCCCGGCCGTGGGCACGCTGCTCAAAGGGCTGCTGTTGTCGCAGACCGCGGACTTGATCATCGACCGCGCGCTGCCCGAGGAGGTGCGCCCGAGCTTCACCGCCCAGCTGCACAACACGGTCAACGCCACGGTCCTGCGCGCCGGCGAGAAGATCAACGTGATGCCCACCGTGGCCCAGGCCGAGTGCGACGGCCGACTGCTGCCCGGACAGCTCCCGGCCGACCTAGTGCGCGAGGTGCAGCAGCTGATCGGCCCCGAAATCGAGATCGAGGTGATCCGCGAGGTCCCGGCCTACGAGACGCCCCACGACGACCCGGTGTTTCATAAGATCAGCGAGGTCAACCGCCGCCACGATCCCGAGGGGCACGTGGTGCCGTTCCTGGTCTCCGGGTTCACCGATTCCAACTGGTTCTCGACGCTGGGCGCCCGCTGCTTCGGCTACGGCCCGATCCGACTGCCCGCGGACGAGAAATTCACCAAACGCTTCCACGGCCACGACGAACGGATTCCACTCGAGGGGTTCCGCTTCGGCCTGCGCGCCTTTGTCGAGCTGGTATGGGAGCTGGCAACGTAATGACGGAGGATAAATTGGATCAGCCGATGGGCGATAAAAAAAAGAAGGCGGTCAAGATCAACGTCAAGATCGACGACCAGACAGCCGCGGGACACTACTCGAACATGGCCGTGCTCAAGCACTCCGAGGCCGAATTCGTGGTCGACTTCCTTTTCCTACAGCCTGAGCGGCCGGTGGCCAAGGTGATCAGCCGGATCATCCTCAACCCGCTTAACGCCAAGCGCCTGCACACTATCCTCGGCGAGCACCTGCGGCGTTATGAGGCGCGCTTCGGCCCGCTGTCGATCAAGACCCCGGATCAAGGTGACGTGGAGATCGTCAACTAGGAACTTTTTTGCGGCAGACCGGTCGATAGTCTTATGGCCTACATCCACGGAGAACAGATGAAGCGTTTCTGCCGCAGCATATTGTCGATCCTGTTGGTGCTGCTCGCCGCGACCGCGGCCCTTGCTGCGGACGATCCGCGAGTCCTCACTCTCGAAGCGATGCAGGCTGAACTCGAGCGTTCGATGGAACGCATTGAGCTGCCCGGGTTCGACGGGCCGTACTTCATCAGCTACCTGCTACGCGACGTGCAGAGTGTGGCCGTTGAGGCGGCCTACGGCGCACTGCTGGGCTCCCACGGCGGACGCAACCGCAGGGGCTACGTTGAGGTGCGCGTGGGCGACTACTCCTTCGATAACTCGGGCAAGGGCGGATTCGAGTTCTCGATGGGCCCGGAGATGGATTACGAGACGTACCTGGACTACCTCGACGCGCCCATCGACGACGGCAAGGCCCTGCGGCGTATGTTGTGGCGCGTCACGGACCTGCGCTACAAAGGCGCGCTGAGCGCCTACCAACAGAAAAAGTCGCGGCAAATCTTCGAGATCGACCCCAAGGTGCAGGTGGACGACTTCACCCGCGAGCAGCCGGCGCGCCACGTCGATCCGGTGCCCAAGATCGATCTACAGGGGCTGCGCCAGCCGTGGGAGAAGATACTTGCCCAGGAGTCGGCCTACCTGGCCTCGGTGCCGGGGCTGATCGATTTTGACCTGATGTTCCACGCCCGACGTCAGACGCGGATCTACGTCAACTCCGAGGGCGGCCGGCTGATCACCGAGAGCGTGCTGCTCAGCGTCAGCGGCAGGGCCTCGCTGCGCGCGGACGACGGCATGCTGCTGCTCGGCACGCTCTCCGAGTACGGCCGCGATCCGGCGACGTTTATCGATCAACGCGCACTGCACACCAAGCTGACGCAGTTAGTGGACGACCTTAAAGCGCTGAGCCAAGCCGAGGTGATCGATCCCTACACCGGCCCGGCGATCCTCGGCCCCGAGGTCGCGGGGGTCTTCTTCCACGAGGCGGTGGGCCATCGACTTGAGGGCGAGCGCCAGCGCAACGAGGACGAGGGCCAGACCTTCGCCAATAAAGTCGGCGAGCAGGTGATCCCAACGTTTCTCAGCGTGATCGACGATCCGACCCTGGCGAGCTTCGATGGGACGCAGCTCAACGGCCACTACCTTTACGACGACGAGGGCGTTAAGGCGTGGCGAGTGGAGCTGATCGACCACGGCGTGCTCAGGAACTACCTGCTGTCGCGCGCGCCGGTGGAGGGCTTTGACAAATCCAACGGCCACGGACGCTCCGCATCCTATGAGGACCCGATGGCGCGGATGGCCAACACCATCGTGCTCAGCGACAATCGGCTGAGCGACGAGCAGCTCAAGCAGCGGCTGATGGAGCTGACCCGCGAGGCGGGCAAGCCCTACGGCCTGATCATCCGCGGCTCGGTGGGCGGCCACACCTCGACCAGCACCTGGAACTACCAGGCGTTCAGCCACCGGCCGCTGCAGATCTACAAGGTCGATGCCCAAACCGGCGAGGAGACTCTGGTGCGCGGTGCGGAGATCGTGGGCACGCCCCTGACCTCGATCAACAAGATCGTGGCCACCGGCTCGCGCGACGGTGTGTTCAACGGCTTCTGCGGTGCGGAGAGCGGATACGTGCCGGTCAGCGCCGTGGCTCCGGCGATCCTGGTCAGTGAGCTCGAGTTGCAGAAAGTCGCCGACGTACCACAGCGGCCGCCGATCCTGCCGCCGCCCGGCGATTAATCGGAACTATCGCGGTACGCCTGTAGCTCGTCCAGCAGCGCGAGCAGCTCGTGCGCGGCGCGCTGATCATCACCCAATGCCAGGGCCTGTTGCGCGCTGAGCGTAGCGTCGATAAGTTCGCCGCGGGCCAACTGCACTACGGCCAGCTCCAACAGCAGCTCGGCGTTCCCCGGATTGAGATCCACGGTCTGTTGCGCTTGTTGCAGCCGCTGGTCCAGGTCGCTTCCGCACACTTGGCTCAGCCTGCGCGCCAACGAGGCGCGAAACACCACGCGTGCGCGGGGTACGGGGTTGCCGTAGAGCCGCAACGCGCTGAGTGCCTCGTCATAGCCCTCCCCGGCCTGCGCGATTACACGGCAATCCCCTGCGCTCAGTCCCTGAGCCAGCAGTAGGTTGGCCTGCTGCCAAGTGCGCAGCTGCTCGTCCTGGGCAACGCGGCCTGCGTACAGGGCCAGGCAGCACAGCGGGGTCAGGCAGGCCACCACGATCATCCCGATAATCCGTAATTTGCGGCTTTGGGCCGAGGTCCGTTGCCGCCGGGGCTGGATCATGCTCATCCAAACTCCTCGGGCTTGCGCATCACCAGCACGTAGCAGGCCAGGGTCGGCTTGCGCAGCTCATGCCGCTCGATGGCGGTCCAGCCGACCTCGATGGCCAGGCGCTCGAGCTCGCCGGGTTGACGATGATGCTCGCCTAGTTCGCGGTTGACCAGCAGGTCGTGCATCAGGCCGTGGCCCGCGGGATAGACGTCCACGATCACCAGCTTTGCCCCGACAACCGCGATCCGCAACGCCTCAGCCAGCACCGCCTGCACCTGGTCGTCATCCATGTGATGCGCCGCCTTGGAGAACAGCAGCGCGGGCAGGGCGGCATCGGCCAAGGGCAGCCGGGTCAGATCAGCGCAGGCAAATCTCTTTGCTTGAGTGCCGTATTTATCAGCCGCGTATCCAAGCTGTCCCAGGTCCCAGTCGAGCCCCAGGTAGCTGCCGCTCGCAATGGCCGGGGTCAATTCCCCGCTGCCGCAACCGAGGTCAGCGACATGCGCGTAGCCGCGCAGCAGCGGTTCGAGCAGCCGCAAGTCGCGGCCGAACCCGAGTTCGACCACCCGGCGCAAACCGGAATACAGGCGCGGAGAGAGCGGTCTTGTCTGCGGCATGTTGATGATAATACCCGAGTGGTGGGATAACTGACAAAGGCGATGCAACGGATTAATCTACGCGGCTGACGTAGAGAGCAATGCTTGAACGACGTTAGCAAAACAAGTAGTCTCCGGTCCGAACACGCCCCTTTGCCCCTTTTAAGGAGCCTCTCAATGAGAAAACCAACGACCAGGTCGACCGGCGCACTGCTGGCCGCAGCGATAATCCTGTTCAGCTTCGGCGCGCTCGCCGCGGACCAGTCCCCGATTTATGGATCGGCCGAGGCCTACACGATCCAGTTCAAGTCCCAAAGCTTCCTGCCCGCGCAGGGATTGGACCCCGAGCTGGTGAGCAACATCGCGCCCAGCCTGATCGCGACCAAGTCCGACCGTGTGCATCTGCTGGTGCAACTGCGCGAGTTCCCCTCGCTGTCTCAGCGCGCGGACCTGGAGCGACGCGGCATCGAGCTGTTGCACTACGTGCCGGATCACGCCTGGATTGCCTCTGTGCCGCGCGACATCCGGCTTGAGGCGAACGGTTTTTCCGAGCTGCGTTGGGCGGGCGAATATCTCGCCGAGTACAAGCTCACCGGGCGCGTGGCCGAGCGCGAGTTCGACGGGTTTGCCGTTGATCAGCAGCAGCGCGTGCACCTGGCGGTGATGTTCTGCGCTGACGTGCCCTTTGAGCGCGCGATGGACGTGGCCGAACTCTACGGCGGCGAGGTGATCAACGGTGCGGACGCGATCAACATGCTCAGCGTGGCCCTGCCTGCGGACGAGATCGACTCTTTGGCCGCGGACGACGCGGTGCTGTGGGTCGACCAGGTCGCGCCGGGCCTAACCCATCTCAACGACTCCAACCGCGCCGACGTTGGCGTGGAGCCCCTCTGGGCCGCTCCCTACGGGTTCGACGGCACGGGCATCACAGCCTTTGTGTTCGACGGCGGCATGGTTGCAACCGGCCACTCCGACCTTGCCGGTCACGTCGAATGGGGACAGAGCGGAACTCAGAACAGCCATCCGACCCACGTGGCGGGCAGCATCGCGGGCAACGGCACGGGTAACGCCACGTACACGGGCATGGCCCCGGCCACGTTCATCTACTCAATGGCCTTCGACGGCACGTATCCTTTCTTCTACAACAACCCCGGCGATATCCAGGCCGACTACAACCAGGCGATCAATACCCGGCTGGTCGACCTGTCCAACAACTCCATCGGCTCCAACGTGGCCTGGAACGGCAACCCCTGTTCCTGGGAGGGCGACTACGAGAGCTCGGCCGCGCTGATCGATTCCATTGTTCGTGGCTCCCTGGGCCGACGCATTCCGATCTTCTGGGCCGCGGGCAACGAGCGCGGCGGTTCATGCGGATCGAGCTTTTACACTTCGGCTCCGCCCGCGCCGAACAAGAACGCGATCGTGATCGGCGCGATCAACTCCGATGACGACACCATGACCGACTTCAGCTCGTGGGGCCCAACTGACGACGGCCGGATGCGGCCCGATGTCTGCGCGCCGGGTTGCCAGACCGGTGGCGACGGCGGCGTGACCAGCACGGTTCCGCCCAACGGCTACAGCCAGATGTGCGGCACCTCCATGGCCTGCCCCA
This sequence comes from Candidatus Alcyoniella australis, assembly GCA_030765605.1. Taxonomy (NCBI): domain Bacteria; phylum Candidatus Lernaellota; class Candidatus Lernaellaia; order Candidatus Lernaellales; family Candidatus Alcyoniellaceae; genus Candidatus Alcyoniella; species Candidatus Alcyoniella australis. Next base: position 1,250 of record JAVCCG010000146.1, on the reverse strand, counting down.
CGGCCGTGGGCGTGGGCTCGCTGCTGATCCAGGCCTGGAGGATCCACTTCCCCGAGACCCCGGAGCCGCTGCCGGCCACAATCAAGGCGATCCTGGCGCAGAGCGCCCTGGACCTGGGCAACCCCGGGCCCGATTACAAGTACGGCTACGGCAAGATCCAGGCGGTCCCCGCCGTGGATTTAATTGTCAACCAGACCGTGCTTCAAGGCTCGATCGAGCAGGACGACGTACTGCGCTATCCTGTCGAGATCACGGCCGAACCCGAGTTCAAAGTCACCCTGGCCTGGGACGATGCTCCGGCCACTCCCAGCGCTGTGTTGATGAACGTCAACAACCTGGACCTGACCGTGATCGGCGCTGACGGCGCCACGGTCTACAATGCCTGGACCCTCAACCCGGGAAGCCCGGACGCGCCTGCCACCAGCGGCGTCAACGTGTTGGACAACATCGAGCAGATCGTGATTCCCGGCCCGACCCCTGGCTATTACATGGTGCAGATCATCGGCTCGGGCATTCCCGAGGGGCCCCAGGACTTCGGCCTGACCGGCACGGGTATCGGCGTGCTCTCGTGCGATGGCGACGCCGACGGCCACGAGGCCCTGTACTGCGGCGGCGACGACTGCAACGACGAGTCGGACCAGGCCTACCCGGGCCACGAGGAGCTGTGCGAAGACGGCATTGACAACGACTGCAACGACCTGATCGACGCCGACGACCCGGCCTGCCAGAGCGGCGAGGATGATGACGACGACGTCTCGGGCGACGACGACGACGACTCGGAGTGCTGCGGCTGATTGATTCCTTGATCGCGATGCAGGCTTCTCGCCGCTGCTGCTCGGGAAACAGCTTGCAATATCGACTGATAGAGCGCAAAAGGTCAAGTAATACCTTACCTGTCGGTTTTGCCGTTTTTTACGCTGATAACCGTTGCTAAGCAACTAGTTGAGCCTCCGTCCTTGGTAAAATACTTTAGGACTTGCATGCGAATTGGGATTTCAAATCACAGATTTCGTATAGGTTACGGCGCGCGTATAGTCGTTGAAATTGCAAAGTAATCGCGATTTGGCTCCATGCGATGTTCATATACTGCTTTCCTCTGCCGCGTAAGTTGCTGATTAATCAGGATAATCCTGAAACCGCACGCATGCGATAATCTTTCGAAAAAATCCGCGATTTCCCTGTAATTCCGCCTAAGTACGATAGGGCTTAGTTGATCGCATAGGTTGAGTTTTCGCAGGTCTGTAAGTTGC
>JAVCCG010000145.1 GCA_030765605.1 Candidatus Alcyoniella australis | reverse complement strand
AGACCTCGGAGCCGTCGAAACAGCAGCAATCGTCAGTGCTGAAATAATAGTTGGTGTAACCGTTGACCCCCGGCTCCACGCGCGTGTACTGCAGGTCGGTGTAACGGGCCACGTCCATCTCGTCGAAGAGCTCGGCCAGCGGGTCGGGCTCGTCCGTTGGATCGTCAGGCGGCGGATCGCCTGCGTTGTCGTCTGCGTCGTCGTCGTCCTTCTCGAACTGATCGGGAGTGTGGATCTCGTCCAGCGGCTCGGTCTGGCAACAGGGCAGCGCCAGCGCGATAAGCAGCGCCGCGATTATCGCGGCCAATATCAGGACACGATTGCTTTGTGCATTGATCATATTTTCGTCCGACCGGCTTGATCGATACGAGAATACAATAATTCCAACCACTGGCAAATATTATCTCGATCCTTCCAAGCATTGATGGGCAACATGCCGGCAAATCCCGTTCCACCCCGACCCTGTTCTCGGGTATGATGCTGAATCTTGAGGGGAGGTCCAATGGCCGAGAGAAATCGCGTCTGTCCGCCCTGGGTCGGCTACCTGCTGCTCAGCCCGCTGCGCAAACTGTTCGAAAATCCCGACAAGCTGCTGGCGCCCCACGTGCGGCCGGGAATGACCGTAATCGACCTGGGCTGCGCCATGGGCTTTTTCTCGCTGCCCTTGGCGCGGATGGTCGGCGAAACGGGCAAGGTGGTGTGCGTGGACGTGCAGCGCAAAATGCTCGACAAGTTGCAGAGTCGCGCGGTCGCGGCCGGGCTCTCCGAGCGGATCGAGACGCACCTTTGCCCGGAGCACGGACTGGGTTTGGACCGACTGCGCGGCCAGGTCGACTTCGCGGTCGCGATTCACGTGATGCACGAGCTGCCGACCATGGCCCCGGCGCTTTGCGAACTGTACGAGCTGTGCAAGCCCGGTGCGCGGATGGCGATATACGAACCCGGCGGGCACGTCAGCCGACAGGCGTTCGAGGACACCCTTGACCAGGCCCGGCAGGCCGGATGGCTGGTGGAGGATCAGAACGGCTCGCGCAGAAGCAGGCAAGCCGTGCTGCGCCGGGATTAGCCGGAACTAGCGTCGGCGTCCGAGCACCCGGCGCACCGTGTAAATCGCCACCACCAAACCCGCGGCGATCAACACCACGATGAAGTCCCTGTTCTCCAGCACGCCGTTTTGCAGCGTCCCATCGCTTCCCGGCAATATCCCGCTGTTGCGCAGAATGCTGTAAACGAAAATGCCGAGAACCACCACCGCAATTGCGATGCCAATACGACGCCCGTTTTTATAGGCCCGGCCCGTGGCCTCGATCGGATCGTTTCCGTCCGTCTGCTTTGTTTTTTGTTCGTCTTGCTTTTTACCCATGGTCAAAGGCTAGCACAATCGCGCCGCGTGCACAGGCGATTCGTGCGCTCTGGGCGATTGCCCTATTCCACCGCGCGTTCGATCGTGTAACATCAGTACGATTGACCAGCAAAGCGGGAGCCGGGATGCAGATACTATCGCCGATGCTCAAACCGGAGCTGATCCAGCTTGATCTCGAGGTCGAAGACAAGCAGGCGTTGTTCGCTCAGACCACCTCGATGCTTGTGCCGGCGGGCCTGGCCGACCAAGCCCAGCGCGACGAGCTGCTGCGGCTGCTGGTCGAACGCGAGGGACTGGGCTGCACTTGCGTGGGCTCGGGCGTGGCGATTCCCCACGCCGGTCTCCAGGGTTTGGGCGGCACGGCTCTGCTCCTGGCGCGAATCGCCCAACCGTTGGATTACGGCGAGGACGAGGCCGGGCAACACCACCACGTCGACCTGGTCGTGCTGTTGGTCGGCCCGGGCGACGACCCGGCCGAGCACCTGCGGCTGATCTCGCGGTTGTGCCGAATGCTCAAGGACGAGAACTTCCTCGGCGAGCTGCGCAACGCCGCGAATGCGCCGGACGTGCTGCGGGCCTTCGAGCAAGTAGAGGAGCGCCACCCCTAGGGGTGGGTCCCGGGTTTGCTGCTGCTGGGCTGCGTAATCAGTAATCCGGACCTGGCCGAGGAGGTTCTAGCCGCGATGATCGAGGCCGGCATCACCACGGCCACGGTGGTTGAAAGCCAGGGCATGGGACGCGTGATCTCCGAACGGATGCCGATCTTCGCCGGTTTCCGCAACCTGTGGGGCGGAGCCGAGCCCTACGGCCGATTCATCTTCACTATCGTCGAGCCCGCACAGGCCGACGCCGTGATTCCGCTGCTCAAGGACGTGATCTTCGACACCAAGGGCGACGGCAAGGCCAAGGGCGTGATCTTCACCCTGCCCGTGGCCGAGTTCCATAAGCCGTCCCCCGCCCGCTAAGGCCCGATGCGCGCCATCCTGGGCATACTGCTGCTGGGATTGATAGCAGTGGCCGGCTCGTTGCTGGTCGGTCGCCGCGACAAGGGCAAACGCAAGACGCTGAGCCCGCTGCGTACCGGCATGCTGTTCCTGCCGCTGGGCGTGCTGCTGGGACCGCGCGTCAGCGGTGTGTTCGGCCCCGATGCGCTGGCCGGTCTGGAGCCGATCAAAATTCTCGGGCTGGGATGGATCGGCTTTCTTTACGGACTGCACCTCGAGCTGCGCTTCCTGCGACGCGTGAGCCTCAAACTCTATGTGCTGGGCATGGGGCAATCGATCGCCGCTCTGGCCGCAGTGTTCGCGGTGCTCGAGCTGATCGGCTTTGCCCGCGGCGGCACGACCCTGGCCAACGACGCCGCGTTGATCGCCGTTTCCGGCACGTTGATCCTGGCCGCCTGCGCCTCGGGCTCATCGCCTACGCGCGTGTTCTGGCTGGCCTCGCGCTGGCGCTCGACCTCGGCCACGAGCCGCGCGCTGCAGATCGTCTCGTCGCTGGACGACCTGCCGGGGCTGTTGCTGTTTGGTATGTTCT
>JAVCCG010000144.1 GCA_030765605.1 Candidatus Alcyoniella australis | reverse complement strand
CCGGAAGGGAAACAATGGAATGCATCGCATTTCCAATCGCAGTCAGCGTCTACCTGGTGATCGCCCTGGTTTTGCCCACAATCCGCGTCTGGCGCAATCACGGGGTCTGCCCGCTGGTGATCCATCGGGAATCCGGGGTGGTGGCGCGCACCATCGGCGTGCTCTTCGGCCTGCTGCTGCTGGGCCTGTTTTTCTGGAGCATCCTCTACTGGCGCATTGATCCGCAGACCCTGGGCGTGCTCAGCACCCCGCGATGGGTGAGCGCCGTCGGCTGGATGCTGCTGGTCCTGGGCACTGCGATCACGTTGCTGGCGCAGCGTCATATGGGCGAGGCATGGCGTGTGGGCGTGGATGATCGGCCCACAGCCCTGGTGCAACGCGGCCTGTTTAGCCTCAGCCGCAATCCGATCTTTGCCGGGATGATCGTCACGCTGTGCGGCATGGCGGCGATCACTCCATCGGCCTGGACGATCGCGGTGATGGTGCTGGTGTTTGCGCTGATCAGCGTGCAGGTGCGGATCGAGGAGCGGCACCTGGTCGCGCTGCACGGCGAGGCGTATTTGCGCTACGCCGGACGAGTCGGCCGTTTTATGCCCGGCCTGGGGCTGCTGCGCAGCTCACCCTTTATCCAATAATATTCCGCCGGGCAGAAATTCATCGCTGCGAAAGTAGATTCTTCACTTTATTCAGGATAACGCCCAGCGGGCGGCGATCATCGTAGTAACTGCTGATTATCTTAAGTCAATCGTTATCCTGAGCCGCAAACGAAGGACCTTGGTGCAAAGGCTTAATTTGTCGAAAATCACTCTTGTCCAAAACAGATTTATTCTTGGACGTCAGTGCAGATTATCGTTTACTAATCTTAGCCGCTAGAATATAATTTGTTTCTGGTTCTTGAAAATAATCTTTTAGGATTTCCATGAAGAACATTGCACTGATTCAACCATCAAGAAGGTTTACACGATCCGATACCAATGATCTCTTTGGGTCCGCGACCTTGCCCTATGGCGTTGGAGTGCTCGCCTCAAGCCTGAAAAATAACTTCCCCGATATTAACACGCAGATAATCGATTTCAATCGATTGGTATATCTAAATAATGGGTTGCCAAAGTTTGATAAAACCGAGCTTGCATTGCTCGATCAATATCTGGAAGGCCTGAGATCGAATGCGCAAATTGATTTCCATTCCCTCTCCAGCGAAGAGAAGCGCATAACTAAAAATCTTTTTTTAAAATATTTCGACGATATCGCGGCTGTGGGCTTCACAATCATGTCACAAAGCGCTTTGCGTTCCAGCTATCTATTGGCAATGATCTGCAAGTGGTATAATGAGGATATACAAATTATTTTTGGCGGTCCCTTTATCGTTCTTGCTCAGGCGTCGTCTCCCGAAGCAATAGCGGAAATTTTACATACTGTGGATTTCCTCTGCATCCAGCCTGACGGACCTGCGGCGCTCAATGGTATTGCAGACCATCTTTTCCATGGCGCCCCCATTCAGGGTACGCCGGGCATTATATACAGAGAGAACGGTCAGGTTGTAACCAGCGCTTCTGATGATTCACATATCGAGAGCGAGCCGCCGGCATCCTTCGCCGGTCTGTCTCTTCGGCAATATACGGACAGCAACGGTGCGTGCTGGCTGCCATATCGTTTCTCTCGTGGTTGTTCGCAAAATTGTTCTTTTTGCTCCCATCGCAGCGTGTCGCGGTTGGAGTACAAATCAATAAGTAAGATAACCGCCGAGATAGATCAGCTACGAAAAGAATATGACAGCAACCATTTTCTTTTTTACGACTCGGCAATCAACAACAATCCCAAATTGCTCGAGGCGTTTTGCGACCATTTTGCAGGTAGCGATCTTAAGTGGAAAAGCTATGCGATAACCAACCATATAACAGAAGCCTTGCTCCGAAAAATGAAAAGGTCTGGATGCGACTTTGTCTCCTGGGGTATTGAGAGTACGGATAATACTATTTTGCGTAGCATCAACAAGCCATTTGACGGTCGGCAGGCATTGTCAACAATAAAAACCGCAGCGAAATGTGGAATAAATCAGAAATGCTCATTCATCATCGGATGGCCCTTTGAAAAAACAACGACCATCATTGATGTAGCCCGAGATGCCGCCGCAATAAAAATGAAGTACGGTTGCATTGTTGAAGTGTGTCCGCTGAAATTGGTGCGGGCATCGCCGCTATTCTATAATCCAGATAATTTTAAAATCAAATTGATCGATCAAATCGGCCCCACTCTTTTCACGCGGGAAAATATACATTACGAAGAAATAGGCGGCCTTGACGAAAGCGCGGTCTTGCAGCGAAGATGGCTGCATTCCTGGTACTTCCAGCGAGAAATAGTGCGTAAGACCCAGAGCTGGCCGCTTCGGCTCCCGCGCTTGCTGAGTTTATACCGGAGGATTCGCCGTACATTCGATCCCAAATACAAGCAGTTGTCCAAACTACGGAAATGGTTTGACGAGTTATATTTCGTGGCCTTGGGCCGAACCAAACGAATATCTTGATCATAATTTTCTCTATTCAGACTATATAGACAAGTATAATTTCCCCTGATTTACATTTCGTGTCCCCGGCACTCTCTCGAGTTTCGACCGTTCCAACGGATGGACCTTGACCCGCCGCGGCCTGCACGTCGACTTTTTCGAATACGACCTGTGGGACGAAATGCTCTCACAACCCAATGCCAAACTCGCCACGGCCGTTGAGGCGATTACCCGCGCCTGACCTCATTTCCCGCCGGGCTGAAATTTAGCTCTACGAAAGTAGATTCTGCACTTTGTTCAGAATGACGCCCAGCGGGCGGTGTGTGGCCTAGTAAGTGCTAGTTATCCTTCGCTTTCCGTCATCCTGAGCCGCAGACGAAGAATCTTGGTGCGCGGGCTGAATTTGTCGGTATCTGGCTATTGTATTAATATAATAATAAATTTCGATTTCTATATGCCGTCTCCGGAAAATACTTTAACTTCCTCCGTGTTCCTGAAGAATTTTCACTACTTCGTGCCATTGAGGTTTTGTTTGCCCCATTGGCGACCTACAAGCATCAAGTGGACTCCAGCCGTTGCCTGCCTTGACATTAGTCCTTGCACCGTTCTCGATAAGAAACTTTGTTGGCTCCAGTTGTCCATTTATAGCCGCAGCGTGAAGTACCGTCCAACCCGTTTTGTCCTTTGCATTTACGTTTGCCCCGTTTTCTACTAAATATTTGCATACATCTAAATGACCCCCGCTAGCCGCCTGACCGAGGGGAGTCCACCCTGTATTGTCTTTACAATCAACGACCGCTCCTTTTTCAACTAGTAATTTGACTATATCTAAATTCCCTTCTTGTGCTGCAACCATCAACACGCAACCACCAGATGGCTCTTTTCTGTTGGGACTTACGCCATTTAAAAGAAACCCTTTTACTGCCAGCAAATCATTATTCAGTGCTGCTGCAAAAATATCCTTCTCTTTACTAGCAGCTTCTATAGCATCTTGGCTAGAATTTTTGTTTTCTGAAACTTCCTGTAATTCTTCAGATATACCTGAATTGCTTTCAATTGTTTCTACTTCAGCCCCTGAAGCAAGATTTTCGATGTCGTCTTGGCGATACTCGTTTTGGACCATTTTCTGTGCCGGAACCACGGTTTCATTGGAAGATTTCTGCTTACAAGTGCTACAAAGACAACTCAAAGATATCACGACTAAAAATAGCACTATTTTTTTCACTTCTTTCTCCTTTGTCTTCATTTATGGAATTCGATTGATTTGCCCTTTTTAACTAGGCACCTCCCTAATTATAATGCGATACGTCTAATTTTATAATAACATATTTCTTGAACATGCGATGGCTTTCCCTCTGAAATAATCATTGGCAGGCATTGCGGGACCGCCCCTATCCGGGCGGTCCCGTTGTGTGTTTAGGCGCTTTCGAGCTTGAGGCCGCCTTGGCCGTCGGATCATTGCAGGCCGATCAGGCGCAGGACCAGGCCGGTCGGCACGGTGCAGGCCGAGTAGAAGGGATCGTGTCTCAGGAGCGTTCTGCGCGGCGAGCCCTGGGCCACCACGTTGAGGTCGACTGTAACCAGGCCGTACGAGAACGAGGTGAGGAACAGCTTGTTGCCCGCCTGATCCAGGGCCATCCAGCGCGACCAAGGGGGTATCTCCAGCCGATCGATCAGGCTCAGGTCGCTCAGGCGCCGAATCTCCAACAGTGGCGACATGCCCGCGCAGAACAGCCGGTCGCCGGGCCTGTCGATCAACAGCACGCGCACCCCGGGAAACGCGCGGACGTGTTCGAGCGTGCGATAGTCGTCCGCGTCCATGACCAGGATTTGGCCCTGCAGCGGCAGTGCGATGTACAGCAGGCGCGCCTGCTCGTCCAGAACGATGTGCCCCGCGTTGTCCGGGATTCTCGCCTGCCCCGTCAACTGCAGCGTATGGGCATCGAGCCCGAGCAGACAGCCCGGGTCGGACTTGACCAGGTGAATCCGGCCTTGGGCGCCGTCGAAAACCGCGTGGCGGATGTCAGCGGCAAAGGATGCCTGGATCGAGCGGCCCGAGGGCTCGATCGAGACCAGGGAATTGGGGCAAAAGGCGGTGATCAAGCCATCGGAGGGCGTTGACAACAACCTCCAGAAACAGTTTGGCATCACGTCGTCGACACGGTTGCGCATCTGGATCGTCTTGCGGATTTCAAGGGAGAGCGGGTCGATCAGCACAGACCGTCCAAGCTTGGGATCGACGTAGTACAGCAGGCCGTCGCCGCTGTCTTGGAGCATCGAGGCCACGCGCGGTTGATCATCGACAATGTGCGATGCGATCCGCTCGAACAAATCGGCGTCGAACCTGTCGATTGTTCCGTCGTGATCGCGGGTGAGAATCAGGCTGCGGCCACTGTCCAGAAACATCACCTGGTAATAGGTCTCAGGCACTCCGGGCATGATATGCACGGCCGGATCAAGATTGAGCTGCGGCGAGCCCTTGGTCGAAATCTGCTCCATGGGCACCAGGACCCAGGGCAACAGCGGCACCAGCAGCATCGCCAGGACCGGCGCCGCCTTTGTCAACCGGAACAGAGGGCCGCGGTTGACCGCTCGATACACGGGCCACAGCGCTCCGGGAAACAGCACGTCGGCCAGTACAAACATCCGGGATACGGCGGCTCCGTATTTAACGGCCAGGTCGCCGCGTAGCGAGAACAGGACGAACAGCAAGACGTTGATCCCCACGTACCAGGCCGAGAGCGCGATCAGCGCGGTGTGCTGCAGCGCCCCGGGCCTGACCGATACGTTGCTGATCACGATCAACAGGCCGCACACCGCCCCGGCCGCCAGGCACAGCAGGGCGATCAAAACACGCCCGGCCCTGCTGTTGCTCTTCGCGCTCCACGGCGTCAACAGCAGCAGCACGGCCGCGGGCAACGCGGCGTAGAACACGTTGCGGTATACGTCCAACTCCGCGATGTAGTTCACCAGGGAGAACAGATCTTTGGGATTGACGTTGTCCTTGATCGCGCCGTACACGATCTGAAAATAGACCAGGCCAACTAAACCAGCGCGCACCAAATAGGCCTGGCCGGACAGCAGGCGGCCGCCTTTCCCCTGCCCTGTGGCGGCTGCGGCGCGTTTCACAGCTCGTCCTGCAGGAATTCGACCATGTCCTCGACCTGTTCTGCGTAGCCGTAGGGCACGACCAGCGTCTGCGTGGGGATCGAACTGAAGTCGTTGAGCTGCTTGCGATAGGGGTAGAGTCCGGGCGCGGTCTCATCCACGATCCGGCCGTTGATCACGTTGACCCAGCGGCCCGGACAGTCGATCACCACCGCCTTGAATCGCGGGTCGATGCGCGCCGTGAGGTTGTTGACCACGCTGCCGCCGGAATGCCCCACTAGGCCGATGCGCCCGTTGTCCACGCCCTGGAGCTGCTCCAGGTAGCGCAGGGCCAGCAGGCTCTCGTAGCAACGCAGGCCGATCAGCGTAAAGCCGTTGCCCAGCAGCAGCCGCGCGGTCCGGTCCTCGAGCTCGTCCGCGCCGCAGATGCGCGACTGCAAAACCAGGACCACGAAACCCGCCTCAGCCAGCCGCCTGCCGCCGTAGAGCTCGACAAAGGTCGATTCGTCGTCCCGGTGTCCGTGCCTGGCGATTATTGCGCTGTGCGGGCCCGCCTCGCGCGGCCTGAGCAGCAGCGCGCGGAAGCGTCCGACGAACGGGTCGTCGAACACCAGCCTGCGCTCGAGATAGTTCGGATGTTCGATGGGCTGCGAAGCTGCCACTGTCAGCGGACGTTGCTCGATGCCCTGGACCAGGAAGCCGATGTTCAGCTCGTGGAGCAGAACCGCGCGCAGCTGATCGGCATCAACCCGCTGAGCAATTGAACCGAGCGTCCCGTTGAGGCAGCGGTCGATGATCTTCCCCAGCCCCTTGGGCGGGATCGGCCGCGCATGATCCGCGGCCAGCTCCGTGAACCGCAGATAGTCGGCGAACTCTTCCGCCGGATCACGGGGCTCGTTCAGCCCGGCTTGCAGCGCAATCTCGCGCACGCACGGGCCGCCATCGCAGGCAGTGCCCGCGCCGCGGCCCTGCGTCCCTTCCCGCTGATCAGAGCAGGCGCCGACGGTCCACAACAGGCAGACCACGGCCAACGCCCATGCCAGGCGCTCTCCCGTCCGCCGACCATTGATCACGCGGCGATCCTGCTGAACGCAGTCGTACTGCTTCATTTTGCGAAAGTTTACTATAAATATCTTCTATATGACAAATCAGGGACCGCCCTTCGTGGGCGGTCCCGTTGTGTGTTTAGGCGCTTATGAGCTTGAGGCCGCCTTGGCCGTCAACCTCGACCTTGACGGTCGAGTCGTCGGGGATCTCGCCGGCGAGCATCTCGCGCGACAGTGGGTCGAGCACCATGCGTTGCAATGCGCGGCGCAAAGGTCGCGCGCCGTAGACCGGGTCGTACCCCGCGTCGGCGATCAGTTGCTTGGCCGCGTCGCTGAGCTCGAGCTTGATCTTGCGTTCGGCCAGGCGCTCGTCGAGTTTGCGCAGTTGGATGTCCACGATCTTGACGATAGCGTCGCGTCCCAGGCTGTTGAAGATAATCAAATCGTCGATGCGGTTGAGGAACTCGGGGCGGAAGTGTTGCTTCATCGCCTCGAACACCGCGTCGCGCACCTTGTCGGCGTCGCCCGCCATTTGCGCGATGTGTTGGCTGCCGATGTTGCTGGTCATCACCAGGATCGTATTGCGGAAATCGACCGTGCGGCCCTGGTTGTCGGTCAGGCGACCGTCGTCGAGGATTTGCAGCATTACGTTGAACACCTCGGGGTGCGCCTTCTCGATCTCGTCGAACAGCACCACGGAGTACGGCCTGCGCCGCACCGCCTCGGTAAGCTGTCCGCCCTCCTCGTACCCCACGTATCCCGGAGGCGCGCCAATCAGACGGCTCACCGAGTGCTTCTCCATGTATTCGCTCATGTCGATGCGCACCATGGCCTGCTCGGTGTCGAACAGAAAACGCGCCAGGGCCTTGGCCAGCTCGGTCTTGCCCACGCCCGTGGGGCCCATGAAGATGAACGAGCCCAGCGGCCGGTTGGGGTCCTGGATCCCGGCGCGCGCGCGACGCACCGCGTTGGCGATGATCGAAATCGCCTCGTCCTGGCCGATCACGGACTGCCGCAGCGAATCCTCGAGGTGCAGCAGCCGATCGCGCTCGCCCTCGATCATCCGCGAGACCGGAATGCCGGTCCACTTGCCGACGATCTGCGCGATGTCCTCGGGGCCGACCTCCTCTTTGAGCATCTTGATCTCGGATTGAGCGTCGGCCAGCTTGGCCTGCAAACCGGTCAGCTCGGACTCGAGTTTGCCCAACAGGCCGTAGCGAATTTTGGCGACCTTGCCCAGTTCGCCCTGGCGCTCAAGGTTCTGCTCGTCGATCTTGGCCTGCTCGATGCGCGACTGCACGTCGTTGATCTGCTCAATGATCCCCTTCTCCAGCTCCCATTGGGCGCGCTGGCTGTCGAAGGACTCCTTGAGTTCGGCGATCTGCGATTCGATCTTGGACAGCCGCTCCTTGCTCGCCTTGTCGCGCTCCTTGCGCAACGCCTCGCGCTCGATCTCGAGCTGCATTAGCTGACGACGGGTCTCGTCGAGCTCGGCGGGCATTGAGCTGTTCTCGATGCGCAGGCACGAGGCAGCCTCGTCCATCAAATCGATGGCCTTGTCCGGCAAAAAGCGCGCGGTGATGTAGCGGTTGCTCAACGTGGCCGCGGCCACCAGCGCCGCGTCCTGGATCCGCACCTTGTGGTACACCTCGTAGCGCTCCTTGAGCCCACGCAAAATCGAGATCGTGTCCTCGACGCTGGGCTGCTCGACCATCACCGGCTGGAAGCGGCGTTCGAGGGCCGCGTCCTTCTCAATATGCTTGCGATACTCGTCGAGCGTCGTGGCGCCCACGCAGTGCAGTTCGCCGCGAGCCAGAGCCGGTTTGAGCATGTTGCCCGCGTCCATCGAGCCCTCGGCAGCGCCCGCGCCGACGATGGTGTGCAGCTCGTCGATGAACATCACGATCGTGCCGTTGCCCTGGGAGACCTCCTTGAGCACGGCCTTGAGCCGGTCCTCGAACTCGCCGCGATATTTGGCCCCGGCCAGCAGCGAACCGATGTCCAGCGCCAGCAGCCGCGTATGCTTGAGCCCCTCGGGCACGTCGCCGTCGGCAATGCGCCGCGCCAGACCCTCGGCGATTGCTGTCTTGCCCACGCCGGGCTCGCCGATTAAGACCGGGTTGTTCTTGGTGCGCCGCGAGAGCACCTGAATCACGCGCCGGATCTCGTCGTCGCGGCCGATCACCGGGTCGAGCTTGCCCTGGCGCGCCAGCTGCGTCAGATCGCGGGTAAAGCGCTTGAGCGCCTCGTACTTGTCCTCGGGATTGGGGTCGGTCACGCGGGTGTTGCCGCGGATATCCTTGAGGCAGGCGTAGATCGAGCTGCGATCAATGCCCGCGGCGCGCAACGCGTCGGCCGCCGGATCGCCCTTGATCTCGCCCGCGGCGATTAGCAGATGCTCGGTGCTGACGTACTCGTCTTTGAGCTGCTCGGCCTCGGCCTGTGCCGCGTCCAGAGCCTTGCGAAACGCCTGGGAAGCGTAGACCTGGTCAGCTCCCGCAACCTGGGGCAAGCGGTCGAGGATCGCCTCGATCGTGCGCCGCAACCCCTCGAAGTCGGCTCCGCACTTGCGGATGATCGGCGCGGTCAGCCCGTCCTGTTGTTCGATCAACGCATGAACCAGGTGCGCCAGCTCCACCTGCTGGTGGTTGCGGCTGTCGGCCTCGCGCTGAGCAGCGCTGAGCGCCTCCTGGGCTTTAACTGTAAATTTATCCATTCTCATAATAATTTCATCTCCTTATCTCATCTTGTATTAGTCGCGGCAGCCCAATGCGCCGCCGGACCCAGATAAAATGTAACCATTGATTCAATCAGATGCACTTTCATCCTCAATATTTTTTCCACACTTATACTCGATACGATCGATGACGTATCATCAAGAGAACAATCATGAAGTTTCAATTCAAACCCAGCATGGACTGGCTATCGCTGCTGCTGGGCCGCAAAGTGCGCTCGCAACAATTGCCGGCCCTGCTGCTGATTGCCATCATGCTGTTCTACGGCCTGAGCACAGTCTATTACAGTCCGGCGGCCCCGAGCATGGACATGCACGAGAGCGGCTACGCCTACTACCCGCTGCTGCTCTCGCTGCAGGTGCGGGAACTGGTGGTCGACCGCCTCGACGGCCAAGCCGACCCCGAAGCCATCGAAGAGCTGCTGGACAAGTTGGGACAGTTCAACCGCGATTATCGGAGGTTCAATACCCGCGGCTACTTCGCCGGGATGTTCCTGTTCTATTTCACGGTGTTCCTGGTGTTCGGCAAGTCGGTTGTCGCGCTGAAAATGGTCTACGTGCTGGTTCAGGCCGTGATCTGGATGATGATCGTGCTCAGCTATTTGCTGTGCGTGCTGCTGTACTTCCGCACCTGGGCCAATGTCTACTGGTACTTCTACCCGGTGCTCGAGCTGGTGTTCCTGTTGTTCGCGCTGGGCGCGGGCCGGATCTTCACCGCGGCCCGGGGCCGATGGGCCACCTTGCTGCAGGCGGTGGCCTGGCTGACGGTGATCTACCTGCTGAGCCATACCATCGACGAGATCGGCGACAAGATGCGCGACGAGGCGACCGCCAAACCGCCGATGCACCACCAGATCTACTCCCGGCTGAAACGGACCGAAAACCTCGATGGCATGGGATTCGTGGTCATCGCGCGCGGCCGATGCAACCTGGCCCCGGAGCTGACCGACCGCAACATCCAACTGTGGTACTCGACCGACGAGCACAACTACCGGCGGATGTGGCGACTGCAACGCTGGACCTACATGATCAGGCTCGAAGATCTGCAAGGCCCGCAGCTCAAGGAGATCCAATCCCAGCTGTACCGCGGGCAGTTCCGCAAGATCGCGATCATCAACCTCGTAAACAACTGGAACAAACGAGACGTTCAAACGCTGATCTCGATGCTCAAGCGCGATTACTCCTTTGAGAAACAGCTGTCATTTGTCGAACCGCTGGATGAATACGACCTGCGGGTCAACGTACGGTTTTTCTTCCGGCGCAACGACGACGTCGACCCCGACGCCCTGGGACGCATCCTGCTGCTGACCCCGGACTGCGACTGAGCCGGGACAAAACCTACGGGAGCGGGCCGGCGCTGTGATAGACTTTTTTGTCTTATGCCAATCCTGATTATTTAAGAAAGGGAATCGCCCTGGGCTCCAACAACAGGACATCGCTCGAACGCCTGAAAACCGCAGCGGCGCTGCTGCTGATCTCGCTTTGCGCGTGGGGGCTGAGCGTCTGGTTGGCCTCAATGTTCGCCCTGTCGCTGATCAAGGGACACCGCAGGGATTTCTACAACATGCTCAGCATCGAGGGGAACCTCCCGCAGGTCGATTCCCTGGCGGGCTTCTATGCCCTACTGTTCAACTCTCAGGTTAAATTCCCACCGCTGCTCTATATGGCGACTCTGCCGTTTCGCGGGCTGAGGCCGTTCGGGGATGATAGGCTCGACCTGCTGATTGTGATGCTGCCGTTCTTCGTGGCGTTCAACGTCGGATTCTACATGTTGCTGCGCGTCAAGCTGGGCAGGGGTCCAGCCCTGATCGGCACCGCCTTGGTCTGCCTGAGCCCAGGCATTCTAAAGACCGCTGCCGCCTACTCGCACAACTTTCCGTGCATGGCCCTGCTTTTCCTGGCGTTCGCAATCGTGGCCCGCGGCCGGGTGTTCGAGCGCACCCGCGACACCCTGGGCTTGGCCGCAATCAGCGTAGCGGCGCTGATGCTGTACTACAGCATGCCGCTGTTCATCGGCCCTACGGCGCTCTACGCGCTGGTGCTGGCCTGGCGCGAAAATCCGACGCAAAAGGGGCGCGTGTTCAACCAGGCGCTGCTGTTCGCCGCTATCGTGTTCATCGCTTGTTCGCCGTATTACCTGGCGGGATTTGCCGTCGACTGGGGCGTGCAGCGGATCACACCCGACGAGCTACAGGTCCGCCTGGCATCGGAGAGCAATGTCCCGTTCTATTTCATGGCTCCGATGTTTGCGTTGAACAACGCGGCGTTCCTGATTTGGTCGCTGTTCCAGTGGCTCACACCGTTGGCCCTGCTGTTGATGTTAATCGGCCGCTCGCGCCTGCTGCCCGCGACCAGGGGCGCTCGCAGAATACTGCGACCCAACCATGTGGGCGGAATGCTACTTTTCTCCTCCCTCACCGGAATCCTGTTCTGCGTCCTGTTCTGGAACAAGACCTCCTACTATCTGCTTCCGCTGGTGCCGGTGATCGGATATCCGCTGTGTCTGGCGTTGGACGCGAACCCGTTCAAACGTCGGCGCGCCCTTTTGACGACCGTCGCGGTCGGATTCATGGCTTTGAGCATCGGCTACACGCTGTTCTCGCAACCGCGGTTCAGCCGGCAGCAGGTGGAGCAGGTATTTAAGCCGATAACTGCAGAGTGCCAGTCGCGCGAGTCGTCCTGCCTGGTGCTGATGCACTCGTGCTATGTGCCGGTAAACAACTTCTTCATGCAGGCCGATCGGCCGTGGGACGAGAAGCGGAATTGGATCCAAAACCCGCCGTCCCCGGAACGCGGCGGGCCGCCGGCCGAGCGCGTGGATTTCATCGTGGTCGAGCTGGAGGACAACAGGCTGACCGCCTCGTCCACTCCACCATTCTCCGAGCCGTGCGCGTTGGTGCCGACCATCGATCCGCGGACCGGCAAAGTCGAACGCATGGAGTACTATGGCCGCGATGTCAGCGGGATGTTCATCGAACTCGAGCGCGTAGAATCGAACAACAGAAAGCTGCTGCTGTTCGGCCGTAGCGATTAGCCTTTCAAATATTCCTGCAGGCTACGCACCTCGAGCTGCGGTTTGCCGCGCAGGGCCTCGATGCCGTTGACCGCGGCGTAGGCCCCGCTGACCGTGGTGATCAGCGGCACGCCGTAGGCATAGGCCTTGGTGCGAATCTGCCCCTCGTCGCCCTGGGCCTGACGCTGGGAAGGCGTATTGATAATCAGGTCGATCCCGCCGCTCATCAGCAGGTCCACGCAATTGGGACGCCCCTGGGAAAACTTGAGCACCGTGGTCACCGGGATCTCGTGGCGCTGAAACACGTCGGCCGTGCCCTCGGTGGCGATAATTTCGAAACCCATCTGCACCAGACGTTTGGCCATGCTCACCAGCGCGCCCTTATCCTGATCCTTGAGGCTGAAGAACGCGCGGCCCGAGGTCGGCAGCATTTGCCCGGCCGCCTGCTGGGACTTGATGAACGCCATACCGTAAGCGCTGTCAATGCCGATCACCTCGCCCACCGACTTCATCTCCGGGCCCAGCCGCGGATCGACTCCCGGGAAGCGCACAAAGGGGAAGATCGCCTCCCTGACCGCCACGTGCTTGACCTGCGGCGTCTCCAGGCAGCCCAGCTCCCGTAGACTCGCGCCCATGATCACCTTCACCGCCAGCTGCGCCAGCGGGGCTCCGGTGGCCTTGGTCACGAAGGGCACGGCCTGGCTGGCGCGCGGGGTCACCCCGAGCACGTAGATCGTCTCGCCCTTGATCGCGAACTGCACGTTGATCAGTCCGATCACGCCGAGCTTCAGCGCCAGCTCGCGGGTCTGGCGGCACAGCTCCTCGGTCATCGCCAAGGACAGCGTGCGCGGCGGCAGCACGCAGGCCGAGTCGCCGGAGTGCACACCGGCCTCCTCGATATGCTCGACGATACCGCCGATGAACACGTCCACGCCGTCGCAAATCGCGTCGACGTCGACCTCCACCGCGTAGTCCAGGAAGCGGTCGACCAGGATCTGCCCGATCCCCTCGCCGCGCGAGGCGTAGCCGATGAAGTGCGTAAGCTGCGATTCGTTGTAGACGATCTGCATCGCTCGGCCGCCCAGGGCGTAGTACGGACGCACCACCACCGGGTATCCGATGCTCAGCGCCAGGGCCTTGGCCGATTCCAAATCGTGAGCCGTGCCGTTGTCCGGCCGGTTAAGCCCCAGCTCCGTCAGTAGATCGCACAGCCGCTTGTGATCGCGGGTCAGGGCGAACGCCTCGGCGGGCGTGCCCAGCAGCCGCACCCCGGCTTGATCCAGGGCCGCCGCCAGCTCGAGGGCCGACTGGCCGCCGAACTGCGCCAGCACACCCAGGGGTTGCTCGGCGCGCACGACCTCGATCACGTGCTCGAGACTCAACGGCTCCAGGTACAGCGTATGGGCGCCGATCGGCGCGGTGCTCACCGCCTCGGGGTTGGAGTTGACGATCAGGCCGCGCAGGTTCAGCCCGGCCAGGGCCGCCAGGGCGTGGGCTGTGCTGTGGTCGTACTGGATCCCCTGGCCGATGCGGTTGGGGCCCGGGCCCAGGACCAGCACCTTGTCGCGGCCCTCGTCCATCTCAGTGGGCTGCGAGCCGCGGGCATATGTCGAATAGCGGCTGGCAAAGCCCTCGTAGCACGGGCTGATCGCGAGTCGCTTAAATTCTGGAACCACGCCCAGCTCGTGCCGGCGCTGCCGGACCTGCTCCTCGGTCGCTCCCAGCAGATACGCCAGTTGCAAATCGGAGAAACCCTCGGCCTTGAGCTCGAGCAGCCGTTGCGCGTCCAGTGTGTCCAGGGATCGTCCTGCCAGCTCGTCGCAGGCGTCGTTGATCGCCTTGATGTTCTCGATCACCTCGGGCCGCATGCCGCACAGCTGCGCCGCCTGATCGACGCTCATCCCGCGCCCCAGGGCAATTCGCAAATAGAACAATCGTTCGTCGTTGGGATTGATCAGCTGCGAGCGCAACGCCTCGTCGTCGAGTTGCTCGGGCCGCAGATCCTTGCCGTCGCAGCCCAACCCGGCGCGGTTGATCTCGATGGCGCGGATCGCTTTTTGCAGCGCCTCGTTAAACGAGTCGCCCACGGCCACAGCCTCGCCCACGCTCTTCATCGAGGTGTCGAGCAGTCGGCTGAGGCCCGGAAAACGGTTGGCGGCGAAGCGCGGCAGCTTGATTGCATAGTGGCCCGCATCGGGGCAAAGCAGCGCCGAGCCCTTTGGCGGCAGCTCGCCGAGCAGTTCCTCGAGTGTGAAGCCCAAACTCAGCTCGGCCGAGATGCGTGCGATCGGCAGGCCCGTGGCCTTGATCGCCAGGGTCGAACTGCGCGTCGAACGGGTATTGACCTCGATCAGCAGCGCCTCTTCGCCATCTGGATCAAGGGCGAACTGGATGCTCGCCGCGCAGCCGGTCAACTTCAGTCCGCCCAGGGCGCGGCCGCACAGCTCGATCAGCTCGGCGTGGCGTTGGGGACCCAGGGTGATCGCCGGCGCGACCACAGCCGAGTCGCCGGTGTGTACGCCCATCGGATCGAGGTCCTCCATCACCACCGCGACCAGCACGGTCCCGTTGCGATCGATCAGCGCCGAGCACTCGAACTCGCGCCAGCCGCGTAAATAGCGCTCAACCAACGTCTGGCCCACCGGGCTGACGTGGATCGCCTGCACCAGCGCCTCGGACAGCTCGTCGCGGTTGTAGACCGTGGCGCCGCCGATGCCGCCGAGGGTAAATGCGGGCTTGATCACCAGCGGGAAGCCGATGCGCAGGCCGATCTCCATCCCCTGCTCCACCGAGCGCGCCACGCCCGAGTCCGGAACCCGCAAGCCGATGCGCTCCATCGCGCCCTTGAACTGTTCGCGGTCCTCGGAAAGTTCGATGGCCTCGGCCGGCACTCCGAGCAGCGATACGCCGAACTCGTCCAGCACGCCGCTACGCGCCAACTCGTAAGACAGGTTGAGCCCGGTCTGGCCGCCGGCCGTGGGCAGCAGTGAATCGGGCTGTTCGCGTTCGATTATCCGCCGGCAGACCTCGGCCGTGACCGGCTCGAGATAAGTGCGGTCGGTGATGTCGATGTCGGACGAGCGCGTGGCCGGATTGGACTCGAGCAGCGTCACGCAGCAGCCGTGGGCGCGCAACGCCTGGCAGGCCTGCAACGCGGCGTAGTCGAACTCGCAGGCCTGGCCGACCACCGTCGGACCCGAGCCGATGACCAGTACGTTCTTGATTTGCTCCAACTTGGGCATGCGCTTCCCTGAGGTTATTAAAAGAGGCTAGCCTGGATTATTCTCCAGGCTTCGTCAACGCGGCGCGCGAGGCTTGCCACAGGTCGCGGCCGCGCAGCACACCGTTGACCGGGCCGTACTCGATCAGCCGCAGATAGTTCCAGGCCAGGACCTCCAGCGGGATCGGCCGCCAGTCGTCCATCAGCACGCCCAGGCCCGGCAGTTTGCCCAGCGCGGCCATCAGCGCGCCCACGCCGGGCACGAAGCGCCGCTCGCCGCCCAGTAGGTAGGCCGGTCTGAAGATCGTATGCGGCAAGCCCGAGGCGATCAGGTGCTGCTCGGCCCGATACTTGGCCGCCAGGTACGCGCCGCCGCGCGGCGAGGCGCCCGCAGAACTCATCAGTAAAAAGTGCTCGATCCCGGCGCGCACCGCAGCGTCGATCATCGCGCGGTTGACCCCGAAGTCCACGCTTTCGTAGTTGACGTTCTCGGCCTTGAAGCGCGAGCGCAACGTGCCGATCAGCGAGAGCACGGCCTGGCAGCCGCGCATTGCGTCGGCCAGCGCCTTTTGGTCGTCGCTCGCCGCGATCACCACACGCGGGTCGTCCTTGAACCGCTCGAAGTGCGGCGAGTCCGGACGCAGCCACAATCGGAATTGTACGTCACTGGGCTGCTCGAGCACGTAGCGCGTTGTGTAGGCCGTGGCCCCGGCGATAAAAGCGGTCTTGTTCATCGGTTTTCCTGTGAATCTCCAGGCAACGGCCAGAGCTCGTCCGCGGCCAGCGCCTGATATTGCAGTCGCACGAATTCGTAGCCCAGCTTGGGAATCCGATCAAGGGAAAGCAGCCCCTTGAGGTTGCGAAACGGAATCGGATGCACGCCGGTGTCCGGCACCCACTCGTAGCGAAAGTCGGTCAGCGACCAAGGCATGGTCCCGTCGATCCAGGGCCGCGCGACAACGGCATCCAGGGCGTTTTGCAGGAACACGGCCTGGAACTCCTCAGAGTAACTGTGGTCGTCCAGCGGCTCGTCCTGGGTCGGGAAAGCCGGCAGGTGACGCCCTTGCAGCGCGCCGGTGCCGAACTCCGAGATCACCAGCGGCCGGTCGGCGAACCGCTGCTCAAGGGAATCGAGAAACGGTCCCCACGCGCCCAGGGTGCCGCTGTACCAGCCCAGGTAGATGTTCACGCCGACGATGTCGGCGTTGGATGTTGCGAATTCCTCGGGGAACCAATTGAGCAAGTCGCCGACCAACACGACCATGGTCGGCCGCCGAGGATCGAAACGTTTGGCCGTGGCGTTCATCCCGGACATGAACAGCTCGGCCGATGGAGCCATCGACCAAATCTCGTTGCTCAGGCTCCAGGCGACGATCGCCGGGTTGTTGCGGTCGCGCTCGATCATCTCGGCCAGCTGCTGCTGCGCCTCAAGGCGCAGCGCCTCGTCGTTTAACTGCCAGAGGTCGAGTTGGTAGACCGGAACCTCGAGAGTCAGGCTGATTCCCGCGTCGCGGCAGGCGTCGAGGAAGCGCGGGTCGGGCGGATAGTGCGCGGGCCGCAGGTGGTTGACGCCCAGATCGAGCATGCTCGCCACGTCGCTGACGATCGATTCGTCGCTCTGCGCCGCGCCCACGCCGGGCCAGTCCTCGTGGCGGTTCATCCCGCGCCACCACTCACGCCGACCGTTGAGATACAGATCGGGTCCGCGCACCTCGAAGCTGCGAAAGCCCAAGCGGCTCACGGTCTCGTCGCGGCCCGATTCGGACTCGACGATCACCCGTAGCTGGTACTGGTGCTGCGGCGTGTTGTGGTCCCACAGCTCGACCTCGCCCAGCTCTGCCGTGGCGGCCAGGGCCCGGCTACCCGACTCGAACGGTTCGAGCGCCACCTGGCCCGAGTCGGCCAAAGCCCGGCCCTCGAGATCCTCGACCAGCACGCGCACGGTCGCATCCGTTGAGCCGAGGGTCATGCGATGCAAGACGATCCGCGCGTCGATCGATCCGCGAGAGGTCTGCGGATCGACGCTCGCGCCCGGGTCGACCTTGGCCACATAGGGTTCGTCAACGCGCTCGAGCACGACGCTGCGCGTCAAACCGCCCCAGGGATACCAGCCGTGCCCCTCGGAATTGGCCAGGGTCAGGCAGGGGATCGTCTCGCGAGTGATGCGGTTGTCCACGCGGACCACCACCAGGTTCTGTCCATGCCGGATTACGTCGGTAACGTCGATCTCAAACGGCGTGTACCCGCCGCTGTGCGAACCCACGTAGCTGCCGTTGACCCAGACCTGGGCGCGCAGGAATGCCGCGCCGAAACGCAGGCGCGTGCGCCCTGCGCGCGGCGCAACCGTGAATCCGCGGGCGTACCAGGCCGGGCCGCGATAGCGAAACAGCTCCGGCCGCAGTGCGTTCCACGAGCCGGGGACCTCCAGGCCGTCCCAGTCCGCGCGGTCGTACTGCGGCGAATACCAGGCTTGATCGAATCCCTGATCGTCGGGATCAACGGTGAACAGCCAGCGGCCGTCGAGACTCTGGGCATCGCGGTGGGTTGAATCAAAGCGCGTGGGGTACGGCTGGTCCACGCCCCACAGCAGCGGCACCTCGTCCGGGGCCGCTCCGAGTTCGATCAGCAGCGGCGCAGGTAGCTGATCCCCATTGTCCTGGTCGTCATCACCGCCCGCGTCGCAGCCTGCAAACATGATCACGAGCATCCAGACGGCGAACAGAGCCCGCGGAAACGCGCGTGCGTTAATTCTTTTGGTCAATGCGTGAGGAAGCTACTTGGTTTTCTTGACCAACGTGGCGCCGCACTTGGGGCACACGCCGGGCTTCTCCGACCAGATCTCCGGATGGTTGGGACAGACGTAGATCACGTCGGCGTCACCGTCTTCACCCTGGTCGTCGCCCTGGGCAGCGGCCTGCGACGGATTGAGCAGCCAGACCGTGGTCAATCCCAGGGCCAGAACCGTAATCAGGACGATCACACGCATGCTAACGCTCATTTCATCCCCCCTGTTTTGGAAGACAAAACTAGCGGCAAACCGCGCAACAGGCAAGCCGAAGCGCAGTCGCAAAAAACAACGGACCCGGCAATATGCCAAGCCCGTGGTCTTGATTGACTTATTCTATTGTGCGACCGATACACTCGGCATCGTTCGCCGTTGCAGGCAGACTAGATGTAGTACATCTGCTCGCCGCCCTGATACTGGGCGACCAGGGTGCTGATCGTGATATCGCTCAGGCAGTTGGAGGTGCGCTTGTAGACCTCGTCCCACAGGCTGCTGAGCATTATGCGGGCCTTGTCCTGCTGTTTGCCGCGCTTGCTCGGAGCCTTGATCGGACCGTCCACAGCCGCCACTACGTCCACGATCTTAATTTCGTTGGGATCCATGGCCAGATTGTAGCCGCCGCGGGCTCCTCTGACCGAACGGACGAAATCAGCGCGCTGCAGTTGAATCAGTATCTGAACCAGATACTTCTCGGGAATCCCCTGCGCCTTGGCAATATCCCTGATCTTGGACGGCTCGGGATTCTCCTTGCGTATTGCCAGTTCCATCACTGCCAACACCGCGTACTCGGCCTTCGCGCTAATTTTGATCATTTTTTAACCCTTTTTCCCGTGGTTTCTTATTTTGTTCTCATGGTTTCGTGATTTTGCCTATTCAAAGGTGCGAGTTTTTAGCACAGCCCCATGAGCAGTGTCAACGCTTAAATTATATGTGAATCAATCGTATTATAAGTATCCTTGGTTACAAATATCATTATTTACTTTCAAATGCATATGATTCACGCATTTATTATAACTAACTGTTTATATATAACTTTTTTCAATCTGATCAGGTGCTCGGGCTTGTTTTTGTAAGCAACATCACAAAATTAATCGGCATGATTGATCGACCGATCAATAAACAATGTCCCGAATCGGGACAACAACCACTCCCTGGGCCTCCAACTCGGGCAGCCCCTTACGCAGCGCGGCGAGGGTCACCTCGTAGGGGTGGCCGATGGCCACGGCATACCCGCGGCTCTTGGCCTGGGAGCCCAGGCGCTGGAGCTGACCCAGCACGTGCTCGTAGGACGGAACGTGGTCAAGGAACACGTCGCGCCGCGCCGTGGGCACCCCGAGGCTGCGCGCCTCGCTGAAAGCCAACGAGCGTCCGGTGGTCAACGAGTCGATGAAGTACAGGCCGTGGGCCTGCACCAAGCGCAGCACAGTGCGCATCGGCCGCTGTTCCTGGGTAAAGCGGCTGCCCATGTGGTTGTTGACGCCCTCGATAAATGGCACCGACTCGATGTCCTGCTCGACGATGCGCTTGATCTGTTCATCGTCCATGGCCGCGAACAGCGCGCCGGGACCCGGGTTGTTGTTCGCTCGATCCAACGGTTCCAGCGGCAGGTGCAGCAACAGGCAGCGCCCCTGGTCGTGGGCCCGCTGTGCGAACTCGCGGCCGTAGGGCGATTGGGGCAGCACGGCGAAAGTCAGCTGCGCCGGCAGCTCAAGCAGCGCCGCCTCAATCTGCGGCCGGTAGCCGATGTCGTCGATGATGATCGCCACCTTGGCCGGTCCCTGGGTCAGGTGCGGCGGCGGCGGGATGTCGCGCAGGTTGTGGCCGTAGACCACCTCGCCCGGGACGATCTCGGCCCGCAGATCGCTGATCAGGATGTTGTGGGTGGCCGCGTCATCGATGGTCACCTCGACCTGGGCGGTCTTGGAGTCAAAGACCGTCACCTGGGCCCGCACGCCATGTTGCGGATCGACCAGGGTTGCGGCCAGCCGCTCGGCCAGACCCTGGGCCTGCTGCCCGTGGGGCAGGGCCAGCTCCCAAATGCGTAGCGGTTCGGACGAGCCGGGAACCTGGGCCGAGGAGAAGGTGGTGAAGTCCTCGCGGGTCACGCCCAGGTCGGCCAAAAATTCCAACGCCGCGGCGGACACGGCCAGCGCCGCGGGGGACGAGCCGCCCTCTGCCGACGCCGGATCGACCGCTGTTTCTCGCTGCGGTGCGGGTTGCCCGGGCTGCGCATCGCCCATCAGCGACACCAGCGGCACGGTGATCAGCAGGAACAGCGCGAGCCCGGCCAGGCCGATGAACAGCACGTGCGCTGCCGAGGCCCTGCCCAGCAGTTCCTCGGCGCGCTTGAGAAAACGGATCAACGGCGGGCCGGCCACCCTACCCTGAAAGGTTAAATGCCGGTGACCTGGAAGATGCTCCAACTCTTGAGCAGCTCCAGCGCCCGGTCGAGCTGCGGGTCGGGCTCCTCCTCGGAAGCCGGTTGCAACTCCTCAGTCTCCAGGCCGTGCAGGAAGCCCGGGGCGTCCATGTCCGGCGCAGAACTTTGGGCGGGCTGCTCCTCATCGTTGGGCAGCCGGTTCTCAAGATCGCGCTCCTTATAGAAGCGTACCTTTTCCGCATCCTCGCCCGCGTAGGGGCTGGCGTCGACCCGGATGTCGGGGATGATCCCCTTGGCCTGGATGTCGCGGCCGGCGGGAGTGTAGTACTTGGCAGTGGTCAGCCGCAGGCCCGAGCCGTCGTCGAGGCGGATGATCGTCTGCACCGAGCCCTTGCCAAAGCTCGGAGTGCCGACCACCACCGCGCGCTTGTGGTCCTGCAGCGCACCGGCCACGATCTCGGAGGCGCTGGCCGAGCCGCCGTTGACCAGGCAGACCATCGGGAAATTGTCGCGCGTGCCCGATCTGGTGGCCCGCTCCTCGAGGTTCTGGCTCGAGGCGCGGCCGCGTGTCGAGACGATCAGTCCCTCGGCGATAAATTCGTTGGAGACTTTAACGGCCTGGTCGAGCAGTCCGCCGGGATTGTTGCGCAGGTCCAGCACCAAACCCTTGAGCGTGCCGCCGGCCTCGCGCTCGAGGCTGTCGATGGCTTTTTTCAGCTCGCGATCGGCGTTCTGGTTGAACTGCGTCAGCTTGACGTAGCCGTAGCCCGGCTCGAGCATTCGGGACTTGACCGCCACGATCTGGATAATCGCGCGGGTGATCGTCACGTCCTTGGGAGCGGGGTAGCCCTCGTGCATTACCGAGATCGTCACGTCGGTCCCCTTGGGACCGCGCAGCAGGCTCACCGCCTCCATCAGGTCCATGCCCTTGGTGCTCTGGCCCTCGATGCGCACGATGTAGTCGCCCGCGCGGATCCCGGCCTTCCAGGCCGGTGTGTCCTCGATCGGGCTGATCACGTGGATGTAGTCGTCCTTAGTGGTGATCTCGATCCCCAGTCCGCCGAACGAACCCTGGGTGTCGACGTTGAGCTCGTTGAAATACTCCGGCGTGAGGAAGCTCGAGTGCGGATCGAGCTTGGCCAGCATGCCCTCGATGGCGCCGTAGACCAGCTCGCGCATGTCCACATCGTCGACGTAGCGCGCCTGGATGATGCTCAGCGCACGGTTGAACAACCGTAGCGGCTCGTAGACTTTTTCCTCCACCGCGCTTATTGCGGCGGGGAACAACAGGGCCGCAACCAACGCCACGCAAACGGCGACCGTGATCCGGGTGAACCGGCCGCGGTTTGTTCTTTGCTTACTCATTGATCCTCCTGCGATCCCCAGGCCAGCCATTGCAGGGGATCGATCGATTTTCCTTTGTGTCGTATTTCAAAGTGGAGCTGCGGACCGACCAACGATCCGCTGCGTCCCACGGTTCCAATTACCTCAGACTGTAAAACCTTATCGCCTTGTGACACCGTAATCGCGTCCAGGTGCCCATATACTGAATGAAATCTATCGCCGTGGTCCAGAATCACCACGCGTCCGTAACCATAGAAGCTGCCGGCGTAACGCACAACCCCGGCATACACCGCCCGCACCGGCGCTCCGAACTCGGCCCCGATTCCCACGCCGTTGGAAAAAGTGACCGTGCCGAATTGCGGGTGCACCTGCCGACCGAAGGTCCGCAGCAGGCTGCCCACGGCCGGAGGCGGCAGCTTGCCCAGTTGTGAGGCGAAGGCGCGCCCCTGGGGCGCGCTGATCGGCTGCAGCGTGCCCGCGTCGCTCAGCCGCTCGAGGGTCGCAGCCAAGTCGAATCCCGCCTGCTCGCGCTCGCCGGCCGCCCGCGAGTACAGCGCGCGGTCCGAGCTGATCAGCTCGATCAACGCCAGCCGACGCTGGCGCTCGAGATCGACCCAAAAGCGCTGGCTCTCGGCGCGCGACTTTAGCCGCTCGAGGTAATCGCGGTCCTGTTGCAACCGTTGCCGTACCCGCGCCAGGTTGATCACATGCTCGCGGTTGCGGTGCAGCCGGCGAAGGTCGCGTTCGACCACCCGGTTAACCAGCCGCGTGCCGAGCACGAAGTTGGAGAAATCCCGCGAGGCCAGCAGCACTTGGGCCATGCCGCCGCGGCTGAGGATGTACAGCGAGCGTACCCGGTGTGAAAGCTGCAGCTCCTCGCGGCTGATCGCTCTGCGGGTTAGGTAGCTGTCGGCCTCGGTAAAAATAATGTCGTGACCGACCTGGGCCATGGCGCCGTCGATCCGCAGCAGCTCGTCCGCGGCGTGCCGCTCCTGCTCCTCGATCAGCTCGAGGCCGGCCAGCAGGTTGCGCATGCCCGGCGCGTCGCTGCGCACGCGTTCGCGCTCCTGCTCGATCAACTGCTCGCGTTGTTCCGGCGGCGGCGCCTGCTGGACCTGCGGCGAATCCCCGTCTTCGTCCTGGGCAGCGGCCGCTAAAATGCACAGCACCGCCAAGGCCAACGCCGCAAGAAGCGTGAGGGCGGTCGAGGCTCTCATCGAGAAAGATTGTGCCACACAATCGGCCGGGAGTGGCGCGCGGGCCGATCGACCACGCTCATGCGGTCCCGGCGTCGCGTTCCAATACCTGGGCCAGGAAGCGTCCGGTGTGCGACTCCGCGATCTGGGCCACCAGCTCGGGGGGGCCCTGGGCCACGATCGTGCCGCCGCGGTCGCCTCCCTCGGGTCCGAGGTCGATGATCCAGTCGGCGGTCTTGATCACGTCCAGGTTGTGCTCGATGACCACGATTGTGTTCCCCTCGTCGGCAAACCGATTGAGCACGGCCAGCAGCTTGTTGATGTCGTCGAAGTGCAGGCCGGTGGTCGGCTCATCTAGAATGTAGACCGTGCGGCCGGTGCTGCGCCGCGCCAGTTCCTTGGCCAGCTTGATGCGCTGGGCCTCGCCGCCGGAGAGCGTTGTGGCGCTCTGGCCGAGCTTGACGTAGCCCAGGCCGACCTCGACCAGGGTCTCGAGCTTGCCGTTGATCGCGGGCACCGCGCGGAAGAAGTGCAGCGCCTGGTTGACCGTCATCTCCAGCACCTCGGCGATGGTGGCCCCCTTGTAGCGGATCTCGAGCGTGTCGCGGTTGAAGCGCTTGCCCGCGCACTGTTCGCAGGTCACGTAGACGTCGGGCAGAAAGTGCATCTCGATCTTGATGATCCCGTCGCCCTGGCAGGCCTCGCAGCGTCCGCCCTTGACGTTGAACGAGAAGCGGCCGGGCTTGTAGCCGCGCATGCGGCTCTCGGGCAGCTGGGTGAACAGGTCGCGGATCGGCGTGAACAGGCCGGTGTAGGTCGCGGGATTGGAGCGCGGCGTGCGGCCGATAGGGCTCTGGTCGATGCAGATCACCTTGTCGACATAGGCCAGGCCGTCGACCTCGACGTGTGCGCCGGCGCGCTGCTTGGCGCCGAACAGCCGCTGCGCCAGGACGCGGTGCAACGTGTCGTTGACCAGACTGGATTTGCCCGACCCCGAGACGCCGGTAACGCAGGTGAACAGTCCGACGGGGAACTCCACGTCGATCTTGCGCAGGTTGTGCTCGCTGCAGCCCCGCAGCCGCAGTCGGCGCTTGCCCGGCTGACGACGGCGCTGGGGTAGCGCGATGCTGCGGCTGCCGCGCAAATACGCGCCGGTGAGGCTGTTGGGATTGTCGATGACCTGCTGCGGCGGGCCCGAGGCCACCACCTCGCCGCCCGATACGCCCGCGCCCGGTCCCATGTCGATCACGTGGTCCGCGGCGAGAATCGTGTCGCGGTCGTGCTCGACCACGATCACCGTGTTGCCCAGATCGCGCAGCCGCTTGAGCGTGCTCAGCAGCCGATGGTTGTCGCGCTGGTGCAATCCGATGCTCGGCTCGTCGAGGATGTACAGCACGCCGACCAACCCCGCGCCGATTTGGGTCGCCAGGCGGATGCGCTGGCCCTCGCCGCCGGAGAGCGTGGAGCTGGTGCGCTCCAGGGTCAGGTAGTCCAGGCCCACGGCCAGCATGAAGTCGAGGCGATCGCGGATCTCCTTGATCAGCCGGCGGGCGATCTCCGTGCGGCGTGCATCGAGCTGCAGGGCGTCGATCCAGGCCCGCGCCTCGGTGATCGAGAGCCCCACCAGCTGGTGGATGTTGATCCCGCCGACGTGGACCGCCAGCGCCTCGGGACGCAGCCGCGCACCCTTGCACGACGGGCAGGGGCGCACCGACATGAAGCGTCGAAATTCCTCGCGGATCGCCTCCGAGCCGGTCTCGCGGTAACGCCGGTCCATGTTGGGAATCACCCCTTCGAACGGGCGTTTGAAGAAGTGCCGCATGCCGCGGCGCTCGTAGAAAAATTTAACCTCTTCGCTCCCCGAGCCGTGGAGCAGCATCTTGCGCACCGCCGGATCGAGCTTTTTCCACGACGTACGGATGTCGAACTTGTAGTGCTTGGCCAACGCCTCGAGCATCTGCCAGTGGTAGGGTGAGCCCTTTTTTTCCCAGGGGATGATCGCGCCCTCGCGCACCGAGAGCGTGGGATTGGGAACGATCAGCTCCTCGTCGAAGTACATCTTGGTGCCCAGGCCACCGCAGTCCTCGCACGCGCCGTTGGGATTGTTGAACGAGAACAGCCGCGGCTCGAGCTCGATGAAACTCGTGCCGCACTTTGCGCAGGAGAACTTCTCGGAGAAGACCATCTCGCCGTGACCCGGCACGTCGATCAGCACCACGCCCTGGGCCTGCTGCAGCGCGGTCTCCACCGAGTCGGTCAACCGCGTCAGCGCCTCGGGCCGCACTTTGAGCCGATCGATGAACAGGTCGATGTCGTGCTTGCGCCGCTTGTCCAGTTTGGGCGGATTCTCCAGCTCCACCGTCTGGCCGTCGATCCGCGCACGGATGAACCCGGCCTTGAGCCAGCGTTCCAAATCGCCGCGGTACTCGCCCTTGCGGCCGCGCACCACCGGCGCCAGCACGTGCAGCCGCGAGCCCTCGGGCAGTTCCATCAGCTGATCGACGATCTGCGGCACGGTCTGGCTGCTGATCGGCCGACCGCAGCTGGGGCAGTGCGGCTCACCCACGCGCGCGAACAGCAGCCGCAAATAGTCGTAGATCTCGGTCACCGTGCCCACGGTGCTGCGCGGGTTACGGCTGGTGGTCTTCTGCTCGATGGAGATCGCCGGCGACAGGCCCTCGATCGATTCGACGTCGGGCTTGGCCAGCTGCTCGAGGAACTGCCGGGCGTAGGCCGAGAGGCTCTCGACGTAGCGCCGCTGCCCCTCGGCGTAGATCGTGTCAAAGGCCAGGCTCGACTTGCCCGAGCCCGAGAGCCCGGTGATTACCGTCAGGCTGTTGCGCGGAATGCGGACCTCGATCCCCTTGAGGTTGTGCTCGCGGGCGCCCTTGACGATGATCTGTGTGCTGCTCATATCCGACTGACTTCTTACGAGATGGGGTTACAAGGAGCGTTTTTGGAACGCCCCATTAAACATTCAAGATTATGACGATGAGCGGCGAGAGGCAAGAGAGGCAGCCAACACAATCGCCGCTTGTAGGCTGCCGGGGTCGGCCCGGCCGCTGCCTGCCAAATCAAAGGCAGTGCCGTGGGCCGGGCTGGTGCGCACGATCGGTAGGCCGAGGGTCAAATTGACCCCGCTGTGCATCTGCAACAGTTTGAACGGAATCAGCGCCTGGTCGTGGGTCGGGCAGGCCACGGCGTCGTATCCGCCGT